>CANFNE010000237.1 GCA_947448105.1 Burkholderiales bacterium | reverse complement strand
GTGTCGGAGATGGCTTTGATAAAAGCCATGTCGTGCTCCACCACCACCAGCGAATGCTTGCCCTTGAGGCTCAAAAAAAGTTCAGCCGTGCGCTCGGTCTCCTGGTCGGTCATGCCGGCCACGGGCTCGTCCAGCAGCAGCAGCTTGGGGTCTTGCATGAGCAGCATGCCAATCTCCAGCCATTGCTTCTGGCCGTGGCTAAGCAAGCCCGCTTGGCGGTTCAGACTGTCTTGCAATTGGATGGTTTGCAGCACCTCGCACAAGCGGTCGGCCTGCGCGGAGCTGCGCTTGAAAAACACCGACGCGCGCACGCCCTTGTGGGTTTTGAGTGCGAGCTCCAGGTTTTCATACACCGTGAGCTGTTCAAACACCGTGGGTTTTTGGAACTTGCGTCCAATGCCCAACTGCGCAATCTCGGGCTCGCTGTGGCGCAACAGGTCAATGGTGCTGCCAAAGAATACGGTGCCCGAGTCGGGCCGTGTCTTGCCCGTGATGATGTCCATCATCGTGGTCTTGCCCGCACCGTTGGGCCCGATGATGCAGCGCAACTCGCCCGGCGCAATGTCCAGCGACAACTGATTGATGGCCTTGAAGCCGTCAAAGCTGACGTTCACGCCCTCTAAGTACAAGATGCGGCCGTGCGTGACGTCCACCTCTTGCGAACTACGCACGCGCGCAAACCCCGCGTTTTGGCCACCGGCTGCCGTTTGGCCGCTAAGCTGCACTTGCGTGCGGGCTTGCAGGCGCTGGGCGCCTGCTTCTAATAGATCGGGCGTCATGCCTGGCCTCCCCGCAGTTTGCGCACCAAGCCGACCACGCCCTGGGGCAGGTAAAGCGTGACGCCAATGAACAAAGCACCCAAAAAGTAAAGCCAGAACTCGGGGTAAGTGACGGTAAGCCAGCTCTTAGCGCCGTTGACCAAAAACGCACCCACGATGGGCCCAATCAGCGTGGCGCGGCCGCCCACGGCCGCCCACACCGCGATCTCAATCGAATTGGCCGGGCTCATTTCGCTGGGGTTGATGATGCCCACTTGCGGCACATACAAGGCACCGGCCACGCCGCAGACCATGGCCGAGAGCGTCCAGATGGCCAGCTTGTAGCCCAGCGGCGAATAGCCGCTGAACATGACGCGCGACTCGGCGTCGCGAATGGCCTGCAACACCCGTCCAAACTTGGACGCCACCAGCCAGCGCGCCAGCAAATAGAACGCCAGCAAACACATGGCAGTCAACACAAACAAGGACATGCGCATGCCCGGCGTGGCAATCGGAATGTCGGCCAAGCGTTTGAAGTCGGTAAAGCCGTTGTTGCCGCCAAAGCCGGTCTCGTTGCGAAAGAACAGCAGCATGGCGGCAAAGGTCAGTGCCTGGGTGATGATGGAAAAGTACACGCCCTTGATGCGCGAGCGAAAGGCAAAAAAGCCAAACACCAGCGCCACCAGGCCAGGCACCGCCACCACCAAAAACAAGGTGGCGGGCAAGCTGCCGCTCAAGGCCCAGTGCCAAGGCAGCTCTTTCCAGTCCAGAAACACCATGAAGTCGGGCAAAGCGCTTTTGTAATTGCCGTCCAACCCAATCTGGCGCATCAAATACATGCCCATGGCATAACCGCCCAGCGCAAAAAACAGGCCGTGGCCCAAGCTCAGAATGCCGGTATAGCCCCAGATCAAGTCCATGGCCAGCGCGCACATGGCGTAGCACATGATCTTGGCCACCAGGCCCACGGCAAAGTCACTCAGGTGAAAGACGCTGCCCTGCGGCACCAGCAAATTGAGCACCGGCACCAGGCCGCACAAGAGTGCGAGCACGGCCAGCCAGACGGCCCAGCCGGTGCGGCTCAAGACGGGGGAAGGATTGGGGAGAATCAGCGCGCTCATGCTTCTGCACTCCGGCCCTTCATCGCAAAAATGCCTTGGGGGCGTTTCTGGATGAAGATGATGATGAATAAAAGAACTGCAATTTTGGCCAGCACCGCGCCGGCCAGGCCTTCGAGGAATTTGTTGAGCACGCCCAGGCCCAGCGCAGCCACTACCGTGCCGGCCAACTGGCCCACGCCACCGAGCACCACCACCATAAAGGCGTCCACGATGTAGCTCTGGCCCAGGTCGGGCCCCACGTTGCCCACTTGGCTCAAAGCGCAGCCTGCCAGACCGGCAATGCCCGAACCCAGCGCAAACGCATAGGTGTCGATGCGTGCGGTGTTTACGCCCATGCACGCCGCAATGGGCCGGTTTTGCGTCACCGCCCGCACAAACAGTCCCAGGCGGGTTTTGCCCACCAGCAAAGCCACCGCTGCCAGCACGCTCAGGGCAAAGGCGACGATGATGATGCGGTTGTAGGGCAAAGACAAGTTGCCCATGAGTTGCACGCCGCCGCTCATCCAGCTCGGGTTTTCCACGCCCACGTTTTGCGCGCCGAACAGGGTTCGCACGCCTTGCATCAGCATCAGGCTGATGCCCCAGGTGGCCAGCAGCGTTTCCAGCGGGCGGCCATACAAAAAGCGGATCACGCTGCGCTCCAGCGCCGCACCCACCAGGGCAGACACCATGAACGCTACCGGCACGCTGGCCAGCAAATACCACTCAAAAGCACCGGGCAGGTATTTTTGGAACAGTCCCTGCACCACATAGGTGGCGTAGGCGCCAATCATCATGAGCTCGCCGTGCGCCATATTGATCACTCCCATCAGGCCGTAGGTGATGGCCAGTCCCAGCGCCACCAGAAGCAAGATGGAACCCAGGCTGATGCCGCTAAAAATGGCGCCCAGGCGGTCGCCCCAAGCCAGGCGGTCTTTGACTTCGCGCAGGCTCTTGTACAGGGCTTGCTTGACGGCGGGGTCGGTTTCGATCTGCAGGCGCTCGGCCAGCAAAGTTTGTGTAGCGGCTTGGGCGCTTTGGCCCAAAACCGCAGCCGCTTGTTGGCGCTTGGCCGCATCCTCGCTGGATAACAGGGCTGCGGCGCGCAGCAGGCCCAGACGTTCGCGGATATCGGGTTCGCTCTCTTGCGCCAGTGCTTTGTCAATCAGAGGGAACTGGGCGTCGCTGACCTGGCCTTGCAAGGCCTTGGCGGCTTCGCGGCGCAGGGCTGCGTCGGGGCTGAGTAATTTGAGTGCGGCCAGTGCGTTGTCGAGTTCGCCGCGCATGCGGTTGTTGACCATCGCGTCTTCGGCAGCTTGCAGTGCGTCGGTCGCCAGCGTCAGCGCAGCACCCGTCGCAGCGTCTTGCGCTTGGGCGTCGCGCACGATCACCGGTTTGCCCGCGACCACTTTGACCAGTCCGTCCGACAAGGCCTGGATGAATGCCAGAGTCTGCGCGTCCGGGGTCAACACAGCGGCTTGCAGCGCGGCGATACGCTCGTCTCCCTCACCCACGGCCATTTTTTGCGCCTGCTCTGCGGTGAGGGCGAGGCTCGCGCCAGCGCTGAACAGGGCCATCACGCTTATCCACAGTGCGCGCTGAAATGCGTATCTCACTTTCACGCAGTGGCTTTCCCCCCCTATCCCCCCGGCCTCCCCTCTTGCCCGCTGGGCGAGCGAGGGGTTGGGGGAGAGAGTGGGTGGAACGCTCAAAGGCAGGCACAAGCGCAGTGCCTCCTTTAAGGTTTTCGCAAACGCGTTGAATCTCATCAGAATCCTCAAATAAGAAAACCGTCGCAACTTTCGGGCCAGCTTGCACCCGAAAAGCTACGACGGCGGTTCAGCGCCAGAAGGCGACCGGGGCGGCCCCGGGCCGCCGCAGGGGCTTACTTCTTCACAGGCTCATCGGGCTTCTTGTCATTGCCTTCGATGAAGGGCGACCATGGCTTGGCTTTGACGGGGCCGGGTGTCTTCCACACCACGTTGAACTGGCCGTCGGCCTTGATCTCGCCAATGAACACCGACTTGTGCAGGTGGTGGTTCTTCTCATCCATCTTGGACGTGATGCCGCTAGGCGCGGTAAAGGTCTGGCCGGCCATGGCGGCGATGACCTTGTCCACGTCGGTGGACTTGGCTTTTTCAACCGCTTGCTTCCACATATTGATGCCGATGTAGGTGGCTTCCATC
>CANFNE010000236.1 GCA_947448105.1 Burkholderiales bacterium | reverse complement strand
TGCTTGGCCACACGCTGGCCTTGGGCGTCGGTGCGGGCATGTTGCTGGGCCAGTTCTTGGCGGCGCTGGGCCAGTGCGCCCAAGAGGCTGTCCAGGGCCGCGTCGCTTTGCAGGGCGCGCAGATTTTTGGTGTTGGGGCTGGAGATGTTGATGGTCACGTAGTCGGCGTGGGGGTAGACGCCTTCCAGGCATGCCAGGTAGTCGTCGGTGGCACGTTCCATGGGCGTGGCCGCGTTCTTGCCGATGTTCAGGCCCAAAAGCAAGCCGGGGCTTTGTGCGCGGCGCAGGGCAGAGCGCTGCACATGGGCCACAAAAGCGTCCAGGCCCTGGTTGTTAAAGCCCAGCCGGTTGATCAGCGCTTGGCCCTGGGGCAGGCGAAACATGCGGGGCTTGGGGTTGCCGGCCTGGGCCAGTGGCGTGACCGTGCCCACCTCGACAAAGCCAAAGCCCATGGCGCCCAGACCGTCGATGCAGCGGGCGTTTTTGTCCAGCCCGGCGGCCAAACCCACGCGGTTGGGAAAGCGCAGGCCTGCCAGCGTGAGCGGGTCACTGACCTGGGGCTGGGCGTAGAGCTTTTGCAGCAGCGTGCCCTGGGTGCGGGCCACGGCGGCCAGCGTCAGGTCGTGGGCGGCTTCCGGGTCCATGCGGAATAAAAAGGGGCGGACCAAGCCGTAAGGCACAAGAGACATCGGATAATTCTCGCTGGAGTTTTTTTAACAATTTCGGTGATTTTCCCTGATGAACACAATGCCCAGCGCTTCGACCCCCACTTTCGCCCCACAACCCGGCGCATTGACGCAAGACCAGCTCAAAACCCTGGTCGGCCAGGCTGCGCTGCAGTACGTGGTGCGGGGTGAACTGGTGGGCGTGGGCACCGGCTCCACCGTCAATAAATTTATCGACGCGCTGGCCAGCATCAAGGACCAGATCAAGGGCGCGGTGTCCAGTTCTGTCGCCAGTACCGAGCGCCTCTTGGCGCTGGGCATTCCGGTGTTTGACTCCAATGACGTGGAGCGTTTGTCGGTTTACATTGACGGAGCCGATGAGATTGACGGCCACGGCAATATGGTCAAGGGCGGCGGCGCAGCCCTCACCCGCGAAAAAATCGTGGCCGCGCAGTCCGACAAGTTTGTCTGCATTGCCGACGAGTCCAAGCTGGTCGAGGTGCTGGGCCAGTTTCCGCTGCCGGTGGAAGTGATTCCCATGGCCACGGCGCGCGTGGTGCGCCAGTTTGCGGCCATGGGCGGCAACGCCGTAGTGCGCCAGAAAAACGGCCAGGCCTTGGTTACCGACAACGGCCAGCACATCCTTGACGTGACCGGTCTGCAGATCCGCGATCCCTTGGCTTTTGAAACCCAGGTCAGCCAATGGCCCGGCGTGGTGACGGTAGGTGTTTTTGCCTTCCAGCGCGCCCAGGTGTGTTTGCTGGGAACCGCCCAGGGCGTGAAGACGCTGGCGTTTTAAGAGCGCTTTGCGTGCGGCGCTGGTATCAGTTGGCTGCGCCGCTGCCCAGCATGCGTTCCACGTAGCGCGCAATCAGGTCAATTTCCAAATTCACCTTGGCGCCCGCGTGCAGGCGGTGCAGCGCGGTGTTGTCCACCGTGTGGGGAATCAGGTTGATGCTCACCTCGCAGCCCCCAGCCACATCGGCGATGCGGTTGACGGTCAGGCTCACGCCGTTGACGGTGATCGAGCCCTTATAGGCCAGGTACTTGGCCAATGATGCCGGGGCCAGCACGCGCAATTCCCAGCTCTCGCCCACCTGGGCAAAGTGGGTGACTTGGCCCATGCCGTCCACGTGGCCGGACACCAAATGGCCGCCCAGGCGGTCATTGGCGCGCAGGGCTTTTTCCAAATTTACGGCGCCCAGGCCGTCCAGGCCCGCGGTTTTGTCCAAAGATTCCGCCGAAACGTCCACGGTGAACTGGGGCGCCGTGCCACTGGCGTCAAAGCTCGTCACCGTCATGCAAGCGCCGTTGATGGCGATGCTGTCGCCCAGACCCACGTCGTCCAGGTAGCCTGCGGGGCAGGCTATGGTGAGGCGTTTGCCGTGCGCCGCCGTCTCGCCCATGGGAGCGACCTGTGCAATATGGCCTACGCCGGTGATGATGCCTGTGAACATAGAAATTCCGAATAAAAGTTAAAAAACGTCGCGTCCGGCCCCGCGTGCAATCAGGCGCACATCAGCGCCCACCGGCTCCAGGCTGCAAAACTGCAAGGCCAGTCCGTCGGCCAACTGTGCAAGCGGCCCAAAGTTGGACATGGCCGCGCCCGTGCCCAGCCACAGCGGCGCCAGGTACACCAAAAATTCGTCCACCAGCCCCGCGCGCAAGAGCGAACCGTTGAGCTTGTGGCCGGCCTCCACGTGCAGCTCGTTGATCTCGCGCGCGGCCAGGTCCTTCAGCAGAGCGGCCAAGTCCACCTTGGGGCTGGCGCCCGGCGACCTGGGCGCGCCCGCAAGGTAAACCACGGTGGCGCCGCTTTTCTCCAGAGCCGCCTGGCGGCCGGGGTGCGGGTTGGCTGCGTAGATCAACACGGGGCGTTTGGCGGCAAAAAGAGGCGCGTCCGGCGGCGTTTGCAAATCGCTGTCCACCACAACAAGCGCGGGCTGGCGCGGCGTGTCCAGGCCGCGAACATCAAGCCGGGGCTGGTCTTGCAGCACGGTACCAATGCCTGTGAGCAGCGCACAGGCGCGCGCGCGCCAGGCGTGTCCGTCAGCGCGGGCGGCAGCGCCGGTAATCCACTGGCTTTGGCCGTTGGGCAGGGCGGTCACGCCATCCAGCGATGCGGCAGTTTTCATACGCACCCAGGGCGTTTTGCGCACCATGCGGCTAAAGAACCCGAGGTTGAGTTCGCGCGCGGCAGCCGCCCAGGCCTGTAGCGCCGCATCCGCGCTTTCGCTGGCCACCTCCACCGTGACGCCTGCTGCGCGCAGATGGGCAAAGCCTTGGCCAGCCACCAGCGGGTTGGGGTCGGGCAGGGCGGCGACCACGTGGCGGATGCCTGCGGCGCTCAGCGCCAGACAACACGGGCCGGTACGGCCCTGGTGCGCGCAGGGCTCTAGCGTGACGTAGGCGGTGGCGCCCGCCGTGGCGTGTCCTCGGGCTTGCGCGTCACGCAGCGCTACCACTTCGGCGTGCGGGCCACCGGCTTGCTGGGTGCTGCCTTGGCCAATCACCTGGCCATCGGCGCCCACCAGCACGCAGCCCACGCGCGGGTTGGGCGAGGTGCGCCACAGCGCGGACTCGGCCAGTTGCAGTGCGCTAGCGGTATGGGGCACGGGTGTGGGGTCTCAGGCGCACCGGCAAAGGGTGCAGGCGGTCAATTGTTCACCTCATTGACCAGGGTTTTGAACTCGTCGATGTCTTCAAAGCTGCGGTAGACGCTGGCAAAGCGCACATAGGCCACTTTGTCGAGCTTTTTGAGCTCACGCATCACGAGTTCGCCAATGCGGGTGGACGACACCTCGCGCAGGCCCAGCGACAAGAGTTTTTCTTCAATCCGCTCAATGGCGCTGTCAATTTGCTCGGTGCTGACCGGGCGCTTGCGCAGGGAGAGTTTCATGGAACCGGCCACCTTGGCGCGCTCGTAGTCGATGCGCCGCCCGTCTTTTTTGACGACGGCCGGCAGCGTGACATCGGGCCGTTCATAGGTGGTGAAGCGCTTTTCGCAGGCGCCGCACTGGCGCCTGCGGCGGATGAAGTCACCGTCTTCGGACACGCGGGTCTCGGAAACCGGCGTTTCCGTGTGGCCGCAAAACGGGCACTTCATCGCAGGCGGCGCGTTTAGCGGTAGACCGGGAAGCGCGAGGTCAGCGCATGCACTTTGGCGCGCACAGCGGCGATATTGGCCGCGTCGTGCGGGTTGTCCAGCACATCAGCGATCAGGTGCGCGGTGGCGCGGGCCTCATCATCCTTGAAGCCGCGTGTGGTCATCGCCGGGGTGCCGATACGCACGCCGCTGGTGACCATGGGCTTTTCCGGGTCGTTGGGGATGGCGTTTTTGTTGATGGTCATGTGGGCTTGGCCCAGCACGGCTTCAGCTTCCTTGCCGGTG
>CANFNE010000235.1 GCA_947448105.1 Burkholderiales bacterium | reverse complement strand
CGCGGTTGCTGCGCAGGCTGCCGTCGGCACCGGTAAAGAAGACGTCGGGACGGGCACTGACGTACTTTTCCATGCCCAGCTCCGAGCCAAAGGAGTGGATGGATTCCACCCATCCGGCTTCAATGGCCGGAATCATGGCCGGATGCGGGTTGAGCGCCCAGTGCTTGCAAATCTTGCCCTTGAGGCCCAGCGACTCGGCATAGGTCGGCAGCAGCAGCTCGATGGCGGCGGTGTCAAAACCGATGCCGTGGTTCAGACGCTGCACGCCATATTCGGCGTAAATGCCCTTGATGGCCATCATGGCCATGAGCACCTGGATTTCGGAGATTTGCGCCGGGTCGCGGGTGAACAGCGGCTCAATCTGGTTGGGCTTGGGCGCCAGAATCACATAGTCCACCCAGTCGCCAGGAATGTCCACGCGCGGCAAGGTGTCAAGCACCTCGTTGACCTGAACCACCACGATGCCGCTCTTGAACGCCGTGGCTTCAACGATGGCCGGTGTGTCTTCGGTATTGGCGCCGGTGTAGAGATTGCCCTGGGCGTCGGCCGCCTGCGCACAGACCAAAGAGACCTGGGGCGTGAGATCGACAAAGTAACGCGCAAACAGCTCGAGATAAGTATGGATCGCACCAATCTGGATTTGGCCGGCCGACACCATCTTGGCCAGGCGCGCGCTTTGCGGGCCGGAAAAAGAAAAATCCAGCTTGGACGCAATGCCGCTTTCAAACACGTCCAGGTGTTCGGGCAGGGCGATAACCGACTGCACCATGTGCAAATCGTGCACCTGGTGGGGGTCGAGCTGCGTCAGGCTGCGGGCCAAAAAGTCGGCCTGCTTTTGGTTATTGCCTTCCAGACACACCCGGTCGCCCGATTCGATCACGGCGCTGAGCAATTGCACTGCGCACGCCGTGTCCACCCGCTTGCCGCGCAACTGCGGCCCCAGGCTGGCCAGCGCACGGGCCTTGCGCCGCGCGCGGCCCTGCGCCTGCAGGTTCCACAGACCCATGGGTGCGTTCATCTCACTTGGCTCCCATCACCATCGTGGGCAGACCCGTGGCAATGCCAGGGAAAGCGCACAGCAAAAACACGGCCACAAACATCAGGGCGACAAAAGGCATGACGCCCCAGATCACGTCCTTGAGCGGAATGTCGGGAGCGACGTTTTTGATCACGAAAATGTTCAATCCCACCGGCGGATGGATCAGCCCCATTTCCATGACGATGGTCATCACCACGCCAAACCAGATCAAATCGAAGCCGGCAGCTTTGAGGGGCGGCAGGATGATGGGCGCGGTCATGAGAATGATGGACACGGGTGGCAAGAAAAATCCCAGCACGATGACCATCAGCAAAATCACGGCCAGCAAGACCCACTTGGACAATTGCATGCCCACGATCCACTGCGCCGCGCCCTGGCTGATGTGCAAGTGGCTCATGACGTAGCTGTAGAGCAGCGACATGCCGATGATGAGCATCAGCATGGTCGACTCTTTGAGCGTGCTCGACAAGAGCGGCGCCACGTCTTTCGGGCGCCACAGGCCATAGACCACAGCCACCAGACCCAGCGCCATCAGGCCGCCCAGGCCCGCCGTCTCGGACGGCGTGGCGTAGCCGCCATACAGCGCCACCATCACGCCCAGCAACAACACCAAAAATGGCACCACGCGCGGCAGCATTTCTACTTTTTGCGCCAGCGTGAAATGTTCGACTTCAAGGTACGCCGACTTGGCGCCGCCGCCCTCGTACACCGCCAGCGCCTGCTGGTACTCCTTGCGCGCACGCACCACGGCGTAGCCTGCAAACAGACCCACCAGCAACAAGCCCGGGCCGATGCCGGCCAAGAACAAGCGGCCCAGCGATTGCTCTGCCGCCACCGCGTACAAAATCATGACGATCGACGGCGGCAACAAAATGCCCAAGGTGCCGCCCGCCGCGATGATGCCCGCCGCAAAACCAGGTGAGTAACCGCGCCGGCGCATCTCAGGAATGCCGGCGGATCCAATGGCCGAACAGGTGGCCGGACTGGAACCCGCCATGGCCGCAAACAGCGCGCAGGCAAACACATTGGCAATCCCCAGGCCGCCCGGCACCTTGTGCAACCAGGCGTGGATGGCCGAATACAGGTCCTGGCCGGCACGCGACTTTCCAATGGCCGCACCCTTCATGATGAAGAGCGGAATGGACAAGAGGGTGATGGACGCCATTTCTTCGTAGACGTTTTGTGCCACCGTGTCCAAAGACGAGGCCGGCATGAAGAAATACATAAAGGTGACGGCTACCGTGCCCAGCGCAAAGGCAATCGGCATACCAGAGAACATCACCAACAGGGTGGCCGCACCGTAGGACAGGCCGATTGCGAGTTCGCTCATGCTGCAGCTTTCTGAACTTCACCGCCGCTCAGGCGCACGGCAGATTGGAGAACCAGTTGGACCGCCAGCAAGCTCATGCCCGCAGCCATCAAGGAATAGGGAATCCACAAGGGCGGCGCAAAGCTGCTCGACGTGGTTTGGCCTTCGGTCCAGGCCTCGTGGAACAGCGCCCACGATTTC
The DNA here is from genome assembly GCA_947448105.1 of Burkholderiales bacterium. GTDB lineage: Bacteria > Pseudomonadota > Gammaproteobacteria > Burkholderiales > Burkholderiaceae_C > Allorhodoferax. The sequence continues at coordinate 1,520 of CANFNE010000235.1, read as the reverse complement.
CAGGAATAAAAGCTGCAAAACAAGGCCGACACCACGTCCACCAACAGCAGGCGCAGCCGGTTTACGCCCGCAGGCAGCAGCGTAGCCAGTGCTTCGATACCCACGTGGCCGCGCAGCGACTGCACGTAGGCCGCCGTCATGAAAGTCGCGCCCACCAGCATGAAGACCGAAGCCTCATCCTGCCAATCCGTAGAGGACTTGAGAAAGTAGCGCGTCACCACCGAATAGGTCAGCACCGCTGCGGTAAGGAGCAGCGCCACCATGGACACGCGCAGCACCAGGCGGTTGAGTGCGTCCAGGGCCGCGCTGAAAAACGCCAGCGCCGCATTGCGCGGCACCCACTCGCCGGGTTTGGCCGCGCCCTCGAGCTCGAAACCGTGGCTCACAGCGTCTGCTCAGCCAGTGCCAGCAGCTTGGCGCTGCCGGCGTTTTTGGCCGCGTAGTCTTTCCACGCAGTTTCGCGCGCCAGGTCTTGCCATTTTTTGATGGCAGCGGGGTTCAGGTCGACCACGGTAGCGCCGGCCTTTTTGTAGACGTTGGCGACTTCCACGTCGTCTTTTTTGGCTTCTTCCTGGGCAAATTTTTCCATCTCCGCGCCCACGGCCATGATGGCGTCACGCTGGGCCTGGGGCAGGGCGTCAAAAATTTGCTTGGACATCATGAGCGGCTCAAACATGAACCAATAGGCACCGTTGCGACCGGTCGTGAGCGCCTTGGCCACTTCTTCCAGGCGGAAGGAGATAAAGGACGTGCTCGACGTCATGGCCGCGTCCATGGCGCCGGTTTGCATGGCGGCATAAATTTCATTGGACGGCAGACTCACCACCGAGGCACCAGCTTCTTTGAGGATCATGTCCACCTCACGCGAGCCGCCGCGCACCTTCATGCCTTTGGCGTCTTCCGGGTTCACGATGGGCTTGCCGCGCGAGGCCACGCCACCGGCCTGCCAGATCCAGCTGATCAGCACAATGCCTTTTTCCTGCAGCACATGGCTGAGTTCAGCCCCCACGGGCTTGGTTTTCCAACCATAGGCCTGGGCGTAAGACGTCACCAATCCGGGCATAAGGCCAATGTTGACTTCGGGAATTTCGCCCCCGGCGTAGGACAGGGGAATCAGCGCCATGTCCAGCGCGCCTTTGCGCATGGAAGAAAACTGCGCGTTGGTCTTCATCAGCGAGGAGCCGGGGTAAATCTCAAACTTCAAGGCGCCTTTGGTGCGCTTTTCCACCTCGGCGGCAAATTTGCGCACCAGGCGGTCACGGAAATCGCCCTCGGTCAAGGTTCCGCCCGGAAACTGGTGCGAAATTTTCAGCGTGGCGGTTTGGGCCTGAACGGCCGAAAAAGGCAGGGCGCCCAGCGTCAGGGCACCGGCGGCTTGTAGCAGATTGCGTCTTTTCATGGAGAGTCTCCTCAGGTCTGGCAAACAAAAGATCACGTCATGCGCAGCAGATTTGGCGCAGCGTGGGTTGGAGCAGACGCTCTGAGGCATCCTTCTTGTATGCGCCGATTCTATTTAATGT
>CANFNE010000234.1 GCA_947448105.1 Burkholderiales bacterium | reverse complement strand
TCGGCCACCACCTTGAAGCCTTCGGAGTCAATTTCGTAAGACAGTGACTGCGTTTCGGGCACCGCCGCGCCCATGGCCTTGGCGCGCTCTTCAAACTCGCGGCTGATGCCGTCGGCCTCCACGGTTTGCTCGTGCCGGTACCAGGCCAGACCTTCCACGCCCACTACCGTCAAGTTGCCGCCAAAGCAGCCAAAGCGCTCCACCAGCGTCACGCGCACGCCGCAGCGCGCTGCCGCCAGGGCTGCGGCCAGGCCACCGGGGCCGGAGCCGACCACCAGCACGTCGGTGTGGTGGATGACGTCAATCTCGCGGGCGGGCTCGAGAATTTTGCGGGGGGAGGGGGTGATTGGGGTCATGGTGAGTCGTGTGCGCGCAGGCGCTGCTTGCAAATGAATGAAGGCCGCAGTGTCGGGGCAGAAAGCCCCGCCGACAAACGATATTTCGGCCCCTACGCATATAAAAAATCATAGGCATAGAAGGCCGCTTGGGCAGCCGATCGGCAGGCGCGGCGTTGCGCGCTGCCTGTGGGATTTAGATTTAAGCGTCCGCTGCCTGCGCCAGCAACCAGTCGCACAGCGCGCGCACCGCCGGGGCCTTGCGTGCGCCGCTGCGGCAGATCAAAAAGTAGGCCTGCGCGGGCCGAAGTGGCGTCGGGAAGGGGCAGACCAGGCGCCCCGCGTCCACATCGGCCCGCACCATGGCCAGTGCCCCCAGGGCTACGCCGTGGCCGTCCACCGCCGCTTGCATGGCCATGTTCGAGTCGGCCATCACGGTTTCTTGTGCGAGGCTGGGCTTTGGGGTGCCGTTCAGGGCAAACCACGCGTGCCAGTCGTCCTTGTTTTGCTGGTGGACGATGGGTAGCCGGGCCAGGTCTGCCAGCGTTGGCAGCGGACCGCTTTGGCGCAGCAGGTCCGGGCTTAGCACCGGCACATAGGCCACGTTCAGCAGGCGCTGCGCGTCCAGCCCGGGCCAGTCGGTCGCTCCGCCTTGGCCCCAGTCGATGGCCACATCGGTGTCGAGCTGCTGCGCTTGCCTGATGTGCTGCCCCTGGTGCAAGGCGAGTTCGATGTCGGGGTGTGCGGCGCGCAACGAGGCCAGCCGGGGTATCAAAAAGCGCGAGCCAAACAGCGGCCCCACCGCCAGCGACACGCGCTTGCGCTGCGGGGGCGCGATGGCTGCAATCTGCGCCTCCAAGTCGCCAAAGGCGCGCTGGCAGCTTTGTGCAAGCGAGCGCCCGGCGTCAGTCAGTTCCACTTGGCGGGTTTTGCGCACAAAGAGCGGGCAATTCCAGTCACGCTCCAACTGGCGAATCTGGTTGCTCACGCTGGCCGGCGTCACCCGCAACTCTTCAGCGGCCGCCTTGAAACTCAGCAGGCGCGCCGCCGCCTCAAAAGAGCGCAGGGCGGTCAGCGGAAGGCGGGATTTGGACATTCAAACCGTGCGTGACCCGACCCGCGCGCCCAAGCGGGCCTCAGCCCTGGCGGCCCAGCAGCAGGTATTCCATCAGCGCTTTTTGCACGTGCATGCGGTTTTCGGCCTCGTCCCAGACCACGCTTTGCGGGCCATCAATCACCTCGGCATCTACCTCTTCGCCCCGGTGGGCCGGCAGGCAGTGCATGAACAAAGCATCAGGTGCGGCAGCCGCCATCATCGCTGCGTTCACACGCCAGGAGGCAAAGGCTTTGAGCCGCGCCTCGTTTTCCGCCTCGTAGCCCATGCTGGTCCATACGTCGGTGGTCACCAGGTCCGCGCCTTGGCAGGCGTGCAAAGGGTCGGCAAATACCTTGTAGCTGTCGCTGGAACGCAGACCAGCCACGGACTGGTCAATTTCATAGCCGCTGGGGGTGCTCACGTGGACGGTAAAGCCCAGCAAGTCCGCCGCCTGCAGCCAGGTGTTGGCCATGTTGTTGCCGTCGCCCACCCAGGCCACGGTCTTGCCCTGGATCGGGCCGCGGTGCTCGATGTAGGTAAAGATGTCCGCCAAAATCTGGCAGGGGTGGAACTCGTTGGTCAGGCCATTGATCACCGGCACCCGCGAGTGCGCGGCAAAGCGCTCGATCTTGGTTTGCTCAAAAGTGCGGATCATCACGATGTCGGTCATGCGGCTGATGACCTTGGCGCTGTCCTCGATGGGCTCGGCGCGCCCGAGCTGGCTGTCACCTGTGGTCAGGTGCACCACGCTGCCGCCCAACTGGTACATGCCTGCCTCAAAGCTCACGCGCGTGCGGGTAGAGGCTTTCTCAAAAATCATGGCCAGCGTGCGGTCGGCCAGCGAATGGTGGCGCTCAAAGTTCTTGAACTTCTTCTTGATCAGCGCAGCGCGCTCGAGCACGTACACATGCTCTTCGGTCGTGAAGTCAGCAAACTGCAAAAAGTGCCGCACCGGCGGCGCGCCTTTGGGCAGGGTGCTGGGAATGCCTTTGTGCAGCGGGTTCATGCGGATTCTTTCAGCAAGGTGGCAATCAAGGGGCACAGAATGGCGGCAATCTGGTCTGCCTCGGCCAACGACAAAATCAGCGACGGCACCAGGCGCACCACGGTTTCGGCGGTGACGCTGATCAGCAAACCGGCGTCTGCCGCGCGCTGCACCAGTGCGCCGCAGGGCTTGGCCAGCTCAATGCCCAGCATCAAACCCATGCCGCGCACTTCTTTCACGCCGCCGGTGGCAAGTTCTGCAGCCAGCCCCGCTTCTAACGCAGCCTTCAGGTGCGTCCCGACCGAGGCCGCGTTGGCCAGCAGGCCGTCGCGCTCCATGATGCGTATGGTCTCCACCCCGGCGCGCATGGCCAGGGGGTTGCCGCCAAAGGTGCTGCCGTGGTTGCCCACCGCAAAAATATGCGCGGCCTTGGGGCCCGCCACCACCGCGCCCACCGGCACGCCCGAACCCAGGCCTTTGGCCAGCGGCATCACATCAGGAACTATGCCCGCCCACTGGTGCGCAAACCATTTGCCGGTGCGGCCCATGCCGCATTGCACTTCGTCAATCATCAAAAGCCAGTCGCGCTCGTTGCACAAGGCGCGTAACTGGCGCAGATAGTCCAGGTGCAGCGGGTTGACGCCGCCTTCGCCCTGAATCGCCTCCACAAACACCGCCACCACGTTAGCGTTGTCCTTGGTTGCGGCCTGCAGCGCGTCCATGTTGTTCAGGGGCACTCGGATAAAGCCTTCGACCAGCGGGCCAAAACCGGCTTGCACCTTGGGGTTGCCCGTGGCGCTGAGGGTTGCAATGCTGCGGCCATGGAAGGCCTTGTCAAACACCACCACTTCGGGGCGCTCAATGCCCTTGTCATGGCCAAACTTGCGCGCCAGTTTGAGTGCGGCCTCATTGGCCTCCAGACCCGTGGAGCAAAAGAACACATTGGTCATGCCCGAGAGCGCCACCAGCTTGGCTGCCAGCGCCTCTTGCAGGGGGATGTGGTAGTAGTTGGAGGTGTGGATGAGCTGCGTGAGTTGGTGCTGCAAGGCGGGCACCAAATCGGGGTGGTTGTGGCCCAGGGTGTTGACGGCAATGCCGCCCAGCGCGTCCAGGTACTCCTTGCCCTGCGTATCCCACACGCGGCAGCCCTGGCCGTGCGACAAGGCAATCGGCAGCCGGCCATAGGTGGGCATCACATGGGGTGATGCGGCGGCGGGGGAAGCTGGGGAAGCTGGCATAGGGGCGGTCATGGGCAAACTCCGAACGGCGGGCTCAAAACAAAGCAGCCCAACACAGGTTGGGCCGAGCCTGCTGATTTTAGGGGCAGGCCGTGACACTTAGGTCTGTGCGCGCCAAGGCGGTGGTGTGCAATTGGGCAAATTGCCTGTCAGCGCGGGCCCGCCCAGCGGGTAAAATCATGGTGCAGCGCAGCAGACCGGCTTGGCTTGTGTGCGCCGCCATCAACACACCCTCCATGGCCACCACACCCTCTAAAGAAATCTACATCCTGGGCCTGAGCAGCCAGGGTCGCACCTTTCGCCCGAGCGACTGGTCCGAGCGCTTGGCGGGCGTGATGAGCCAGTTTCGCCCCGGCGGCCCGCAGCCGGGCAGCCACCTGGGCTACTCGCCCTGGTGCGTGCCAACGTCGGTGGGCGACAC
>CANFNE010000233.1 GCA_947448105.1 Burkholderiales bacterium | reverse complement strand
GGCCCAGCGCCTATCCACCACCGCCACCTTGGCGTGCAAAAAGCCGCCGGTGTACTCAAAAATCTCCACCCCAGCATCCATGAGTACGCCGTAGACGGTGCGCGCGCCGTGGTATTGCATGAAATATTCATAGCGCCCTTGGAGGAGCAAGCGCACCCGTACGCCGCGTTGCGCCGCATGCACCAGCGCATGGCGCAGCTTGCGCCCCGGCACGAAATAGGCGCTGGCAATCAGCACCTCGCTGCGCGCGTCGGCGATCGCCTTGCGGTAGGCCTGCTCAATGCGGCTGCGGTGCAGCAGGTTGTCGCGCAAGACCAGCGCCGCCCAGACGCCATCGCCTGGCACGGGCGCTGTTGGCGCGGGTTCGACCGGGGCCGGATGGGATGCGGCTTGGGCCAGCAAGTGGCGCGCCTGCTTCCATTGCAAGTGCTCGACCTGGCGCGCCAGATCAAGCCGGGCCCAAAACTGCTCCATGGCCTGCTGTATTTCTTGGGCCAGCAGGCCGCGCACCTGCACCGCGAAATCAAAACGCGGACTTTTCAGCACGCCGTAATGGGGGTCTACCCAATCGTCGAGCACATTGATGCCGCCGCAAAAGGCCACCGTGCCATCGACCACGCAGAGTTTGCGATGCAGCCTGCGCCAGCGCCCGGGCCGAAACACGCCCACCAAACCCAGTGGCAAAAAACGGTGCCACTGCACGCCCGCCGCATTGAAGCGCTGCACCCACAGGGGCGACAGCGCCGGTGTGCCAATGCCGTCCACCACCAAATACACCGCCACACCACGCTCGGCCGCGCGCACCAGCGCGTGCGCCAGGCGTTCGCCCTGGCTGTCGAAATGGAAGATATAGGTTTCCAGCCGCACCTCGGCCACACTGGCGTCCACCGCCGCAATCACCGCTGCAAACAACTCGACCGCCCCCTGTAACAGGTGCACTTGCTGGTGGTGGTTGAAATGGGTGGGGCGCATGGGCAGGACGCCTACAGCAGGCCTGCGGGTGGGGCCGATGTCGCGTGCGGCGTGGCCGTAGCATGGGTAGCCAACGCAAGCGCCGGCAGTTCAAACTCGGCAATCAGCGGCAGATGGTCGGACATCGTGGTCCATAAGCCGCCGCGCGGCACCTCCAGGCGCAGCGGGCGCAGGCCGCGGGCGTAGACGTGGTCGAGCTGCAGCAGCGGCAGGCGCGAGGGGAAGGTGGCGTAGCCCTTTTGCCGCCAGGACGACAGGCCAGCGCTGCCGAGTTCGCGGTCCAGCAGCGGGCCCCATTCGTTGAAGTCGCCCGCCACCAGCAGCGGCGCATCCGCTGCGATTTCGCGGGCAATGTAGCGGCACAGCTGCTGCAACTGGCGCTGGCGGCTGGCACGCACCAGGCCCAGATGCACCACCAGCACGTGCACGCTTTGGCCGTGCACCGTCACTTCAGCGTGCAAGAGGCCGCGCTGTTCGAAGCGGTGGTCGGACATGTCCTCGTGCTGGTGGGCCAGCACCGGCCAGCGCGACAGCACCGCGTTACCGTGTTCGCCGTGGCGGGTGACGGCGTTGGTGCGGTACACGGCGGTATAGCCCTCGGGCGCCAAAAAGTCGGCCTGTGGCAGCGCCGGCCAGTGGGCAAAAAACTTGGCTTCGCCGCGGTGCAGCTTGCGCACCTCTTGCAGGCACACCAAGTCGGCACCAAAGCGGGAAATGGCGTGGCCCAGGTTGTGGATTTCCAAACTGCGCCCCGGCCCCACACCGCGCACGCCCTTGTGGATGTTGTAGGTCACCACCCGCACTAACTGGTTCATGGCTGCGCCCGGGCGGCAACAAAGCGCGGCAACAGGGCGCAGGCTTCGGCGTTGGACGGCGAAAAGCACAGATGTGCCGCCTCCTGGTAGGGCAGCCACTGGTAGTGCGTGTGTTCGCGCGGATCAAGCTGCACCGGCGTTCCTGAGGGCACCTGCAGGCCAAAAAGATGCTCGGTGTTGAACACCACGCCCGGCGCGTAGCGGTGCAGCCAGCGCGGGTAAATGGCATAGACGTTCTCCAACTGCCAGTCTTGCAACTGGCCCGACAAGGCGCTGCTGGGACGGCAGTCGATACCGGTTTCCTCCAGCACCTCGCGCGCGGCGGTCAGCGCCAAGCGCTCCTCCGCGTGGTCTTTGCTGCCAGTGACCGATTGCCAGAACGCACCAGCCTGCGGGTCGGGCTCGGTACGGCGGATCAGCAGCACGTCCAAAGCCGGGGTGTAAATCACCACCAGCACGGACTCGGGAATTTTGAAAGGATGGGGCATGGTGAAAAAGACGAGGTCTGGAACATTGTGCACCGGGCGTGCGAGGGGGAAACGCCGCGTTTGCAGCCTGCGTTAGGATAGCCCGCCATGCCAGAACTTGCCCATCCCAACCCTGCTGCTGCGCCACTGGCACGCGTGCGCGATCTCTGTTTCTCCTATGGCGCAAGTCCTGTTTTTACCGGCCTGAACCTCAGCATCTTCCCCGGGCTGACCCTGCTGCACGGCGGCGAGAGCTGCGGCAAAACCAGCCTGCTGCGCCTCTTGGCGGGGGCTGTACCGCCGCAAAAAGGCGGCATTGAATGGCGGTGGCTTGATCCAGCGCAAGCCTTGGACCCCGCTGTGGCGCCCTCGGTCTATTGGATGGACCCGCGCGACGCGCAACACGACGCTATCCCTGCGCGGGCTTACTTTGACTTGCTGCGCGCGCGCCATGCCGACTTCTCGCAGGCTGACCTGGACGCGCTGGTGCAAGACCTGGGGCTGGCCGAACAAGTGGACAAGCCGATGTACATGCTGTCCACCGGCAGCAAACGCAAGGTCTGGCTGGCCGGCGCCTTTGCCAGCCACTGCCGCCTGACTTTGCTTGATGAACCCTTTGCCGCGCTGGACCAGCGCTCCATCGCCTGCGTTAAAACCTGGCTCAACCGCGCAGCGCAAGACACCGAGCGTGCCTGCGTGCTGGCCGACTACGAGGCGCCCCAAGGTGTGGCCTGCGGCCACACCTTGGGGCTCGCATCCCTGGCCACGCGGGTTTAACCCTGCTTCCACCCTCTCCTATTTTTCGCACCGCCCCTTATGAGTGTTTTGGTCTTTTTTGCCGTGCTGGCGTTTAGCCTGCAAATGCGCAACGCCTGGGAGCAGCGCCAGCGCATTGCGCTTTTGGGGCGCTATTTGCGCAACTACCAGATCGAGTCGCTGATGGAAACCCTCGTCCAGGGCTACCTGCGCGCCATGGGCGAAGGCGACCCCGAGCGGCGCAACAGCGTCTGGCAAGTCATGGCCCAGCACGAGGAGCGGCTTCTTGGCCAGTTGCAGCAACTTCAAGCGGATCTGGCCAAAGACCAAAGCGGCGCCTGGCGCGCCAGCACCCTGCCCTTGAACCTGCCGCTGGCCGTGCTTTGGCTGCCCGGCGCGAGCTTCGACCTGCGCGCCCTGCTGCGCGTGCACACCCAAGGCGTGGGCAGCGGCATAGCCAACCAGGGCGGCCTGTCCCAGCGCGACCGCGCTTTTCGGCTCAGCGCCGAACTGCTGCTCTTGCAGCACAGCTGCCACTGGTTTTGCCGCTCCAAAATGGTGGCATCAGCCCGCATGTTTGCGCGCCACCAGACGCATTACCTGCAACTGCTCGCCGCCGTAGCGCCCACCACCCGCGCGGCCTATCTGCAAGCCTTGGGCCGTCGCCCGGCCGGATAAAAAGGCGCAAAAAAGCCACCCGAAGGTGGCTTTTTTTCGTGCGCTAAGGCCGCGTTACGCCGCCTTGGGCGCCTCTACCGTGCGCAGGCGGATGTGCAGTTCGCGCAGCTGCTTCTCGTCCACCGGGCTGGGCGCTTGCGTGAGCAAACACTGGGCGCGCTGGGTTTTGGGGAAAGCAATCACGTCGCGGATTGATTCGGCACCGGTCATGAGGGTGACCACGCGGTCCAGGCCAAAGGCCAGACCTCCGTGCGGGGGCGCGCCGTATTGCAGGGCGTCGAGCAAGAAACCGAACTTGAGCTGCGCCTCATCGGGGCTGATCTTGAGGGCATCAAACACTTTTTGCTGCACGTCAGCGCGGTGGATACGCACTGAGCCGCCGCCCATTTCCCAACCATTCAACACCATGTCGTAGCCCTTGGAGATGCACTTCTCGGGCGCG
>CANFNE010000232.1 GCA_947448105.1 Burkholderiales bacterium | reverse complement strand
TGAGGCCAAAGGGGCCATTAAAGGGGCCATTAAAGGGGGCGTTAAAGCGGGCGCTGGGCAAGAGTTCATCATGGAGCGATTATCGGACGCGCTGTGCGCCCCGCGTGAAAGGCCTAGGCCACGCACCAAGGCGCTGCGTTGCGCGCCAGCGCCATCCACAGCGCCCAGGCCGAACTCAGCGCCAGCGCCGCGCCCGCCACGCGCACACCCAGGCGACCGTGGCCACCAAAGGCCGCGTCCCCCCGTAGCCGCAACCACAGCCAGGGGCCCGCCACCATGGACACGCTCGTACCCAGGGCAAACAGCGCCATCACCATGGCGCCGCTGGCTACCGAACCGGCCAGGGCAGCGACCAACAAGGCCGAATACAAAAGCCCGCAGGGCAACAAGGCCCACACCATGCCCAACATCAGGGGCGCGCTGCCGCTGCGCTGGCCCCAGGCGCGCGCACGCTGCCACACGCCGCGCCCCACACGCTCCAGCCATACCGGCTGTTGGGCCTGGAACAAGAGCAGCAAGCCCAGCACCAGCGCGCCCACGTGCAGCAGGCTCCACACCGGGCGCAGCGCCGCCGACTGCACCGTGAGCCAGCCCAGGCCCTGCATGGACGCCGCCGCCAAAGCGCCCAGGGCCGCGTAGCCCAGGACGCGCCCGGCTTGGAAAGTCAAAATGGCCTGGTTTTTGCGCGGTCCAGCCGCTTGGCCCAGGCCAGCGCAAGCGGCACCGCACATGGCCACGCAATGCGGTCCACCCACCAGCCCCATCAACAGGGCGGTGCTTGCAAGAGAGATCAGGGCGTTGCTCACCCGGCGATGGTAGCCGCGCCTACAGGATTTTGGAGAAGCGGTTCAGGTGCAGGTTGGCCTGCAAGTGGCGGTCGAACACCATGGCCACGGCACGCACAAAGAACCAGCCGGTGTCGGTGACCTCAATGCTGTCTGCGTCCACCGCGACCATGCCTTGTTCGGCCAGGGGTTTGAGCGCCTCGAGCTCGGTGGCAAAGTAACGCTGAAAATCCACCAGATACGCCAGCGCAATCGATTCAAAATGCACCGCACCCTGGCACATGATGGCCATGATGACGGCGCGGCGCAGCAAGTCGTCGCGCGTGAGTGCGAGCCCGCGCACCACCGGAAAGCGGCCATGGTTGAGCAAGTCGTAGTAGTCGTCCAGGGTTTTGGCGTTTTGGCTGTAGGTGGCGCCCACGCGCCCGATGGACGACACGCCCAAGGCGATCAGATCGCAGTCGGGCTGGGTGCTGTAGCCCTGGAAATTGCGGTGCAAGCGACCCTGGCGCTTGGCCACGGCCAGCGGGTCGTTGGGCAGGGCAAAGTGGTCCATACCGACATACACATAGCCCACGGCCAGCAAAGCTTCGAGCGAGCGCGCCAGCATCGCCACTTTGGCGCTCGCTGTGGGCAGTTCGGCGTCGTTGATGCGGCGCTGGGGCTTAAAGCGTTGGGGTAGGTGGGCATAGCCATACAAGGCAATGCGGTCGGGGCGCAGATCGGTGATTTGCGCCAACGTGCGGTCAAAAGAGGCCGGGCTTTGCAAGGGCAGGCCGTATATCAGGTCTACGTTAATGGACTCAAAGCCGCGTTCACGGGCCGCATGGACCAGCGTAAACACCTGTTCGGCGGGTTGCACGCGGTGCACGGCTTTTTGAACCGCCGGGTCAAAATCCTGCACGCCAAAACTCAGGCGGTTAAAGCCCATGCGCGCCAGCGCGTCGATGCGCGCCACGTCCACCGTGCGCGGATCGACCTCAATCGACAACTCCGCACCCGGCGCCAACTGGAAGTGCTGCTGCAGCAAGACCATGAGCGAGCCCAGTTCCTCGTCGTTCATGAAGGTGGGGCTGCCACCGCCCAGGTGCAGTTGGCTCACAACGCGCCCCTTGCCGATCAAATCGGTGTGCAGTGCCAGCTCCAGGGCGAGGTAGCGCAGGTACTCGGCCGAGCGGCTGTGGTGCTTGGTGATGACCTTGTTGCACGCGCAGTAGTAGCACAGCGAGTCGCAAAACGGGATATGCACATACAAAGACAGGGGCTGGGGCCGCGCGCCTTCTTCATTAAAGCGCTGGGCCAGGGTGCGCTTGTATTCCTCGTCCCCGAAGGCCTCCACAAAGCGGTCCGCCGTGGGGTAGGAGGTATAGCGGGGACCCGCCACATCAAATTTTTGGAGCAGGCCCAGTGACACCGGAATTGGCATGAAATTCGTTCGGGTTAATATATTGACAAGCCTCATAATGTGAACCAGCGAACGGTATGCGTGTTTGACATGCGTCAACATCCACGGAGAGATCCAAAATTTGGTTCACCAGGAGAAGTCACCATGTTTGATTCCACATCCAAGACCCTTTCAAGTTCACCCACGGTCGCCATTCCACCAGTGCGCGGTGCGACCGTCGTGCCCATCAACAGCCACAACATCAAGGTGGCTTGTTCCAACTGCAATTTGCGCGAACTGTGCATGCCCTTGGGCCTGAACCGTGAGGAGCTCGACCAGATTGATGAGGTGGTGAACCTGCGGCGCAAGGTCAAAAAAGGCAGCTTGCTGTTCCACAACGGCGAAAGATTTACCAGCCTGTTTGCTATCCGTACTGGATTTTTCAAGTCCTATGTAGCGTCTGAAGACGGACACGAACAGGTCACCGGGTTTCAGATGGCGGGCGAGGTACTGGGCCTGGACGGTATAGCCAGCGACCACCACACCTGCAATGCCATTGCGCTAGAAGACGCTGAAGTTTGCCTCATGCCTTTTGACCGCATTGAAGAACTCTCGCGCGACATCCCCTCTATGCAACGCCATGTGCACAAGATCATGAGCCGCGAAATCGTGCGCGAGAACGGCATCATGCTGCTCTTGGGCAGCATGCGCGCCGAAGAGCGCTTGGCCGCCTTTTTGCTCAACCTGGTAGACCGCCTGCACGCACGCGGCTTTTCGCAGTCAGAGCTCGTGCTGCGCATGACGCGCGAAGAAATCGGCAGTTACCTGGGCCTCAAGCTCGAAACCGTGAGCCGTGCCTTCTCCAAGTTCGCCGAGGACGGTTTGGTAGAGGTGGACAAGCGCAATATCCGCATCCTGCGCAGCGACCTGCTGCGCGACATCGTGGGCCGCCCCGACTGCGCTTAAGGCAGGCGCCCGCGTCCACGGCAAGACGCGCACAGGGCCCCACCACCCTATTTATTGCTTTGGCTTGACCACCACACCGGTGGCTGCGTGGTTGCGCGCCTGCAAGGCAGGCGCCAAGTTGGTGGGAGCCGCGCCCTGGGTCTGGTTGAGTTCTACACCCTTGCGGTAGTAGTCCTCGTCGACCAGCGTATCCATGCCGATATAGGCCAAATAAAAAGTGAAAAAGCTGGCGACGACCACTACGGCCGGTCCCGAGAGCACCATCCAGACATGGCCGTATTTCCACCACGGGGCAGACGAAGTAGCGCTTGTGTTTTGCATAAAAATCCTTAACGCGGAACAATAAAGACGGACTTTTCAATAACCACAGCAGTGCTGTCCTGGCCGTCGACTTCAAAATGGATGGGGTGGGAACCGGGACTGATGGTTTCGACCGGCACCTGCAGGCGCACGACCACCCAGCGCGACTGAGCGGCGTCCACCACCAAATCGGGGTCAGTGACGACTTTGAGGCCCGCCAAACCGTCGACCTGGATGTGCACGCGCTGCGGCGCCTCTGAGGCGTTCATGATCTGCAGGCGAAAAACGTTTTCAATGAGGCCGCCATCGACCTCGCGCGCCAGCGAGCTACGGTCGCGCTCCACGTCGACTTTGAAAGGCGGGCGATGTGCCAGGCTGTAGAACATCAGCCCGATGATGGTCCACAAAATCAGGGTGTAGACCAGCACCCGGGGGCGCAACACATGGCGCAGGGTTTGGCTCTGCGTCCAGTGCTGGTTGACGGCGTTTTCGGTGGAATATTTCACCAAGCCGCGCGGGTAGTTCATCTTGTCCATGACCTCGTCACAGACATCGGCGCAGGCGCCACATCCTATGCACTCGTATTGCAGGCCTTTGCGGATGTCGATGCCGGTCGGGCACACTTGCACACACAAACTGCAGTCCACGCAAGCGCCCAGGCTGGACAGGGATAAATCGAGCTTTTTGGAGCGCGCCCCCCGGGGCTCGCCGCGCTCT
>CANFNE010000231.1 GCA_947448105.1 Burkholderiales bacterium | reverse complement strand
TTCTTGGTCAGGTTCAAAAACTGGTTGGTCATGGGTGGAATGATCACCCGCAGCGCCTGGGGCAGCATCACCAGGCGCATCGTCTGTCCCCGGTTCAGGCCCAGGGCGCTGGCCGCCTCCGACTGGCCCAGCGACACCGACTGGATGCCCCCGCGCACCACTTCGGCCACAAAGGCGGCGGTGTAAATGGTCAGCCCCAGCAGCAGCGCCATGAACTCGGGCGTGAGCGATCCGCCGTTCTCAATGGCAAATTCTCCCTGGATGGGGCGGTCCAGCGCCGTGGGTGCGCCGCCCAAAATCCATCCCGCCACACCGAAGGCCAGGGCGAGCGCCAGCGGCGCCAGCACGGTGCTGCGCGGCGTGCCCGTGGCCTCAAAGCGTGCTTGGGCGTAGCCGCGGTAAAACCATGCAGCGACCAGCCCGGCCAGCAAGCCCCAAACCGCGAGTACCTGGCCCGTGGCCCACACCGGAATCGGAAAGTTGAGGCCGCCCTTGCTCAAAAACATGGGCCCCAGGTGCCAGGCTTCGGTGGATACCGGCAAGACTTCGGTGAAAAACAGGTACCACATCAGCAACTGCAGCAGCACCGGAATATTGCGGAAAAATTCCACATAACACAGGCACAGGCCGCGCACCAGCGCGTTGCGCGAAAAGCGCCCCACGCCGATCAGCGTGCCCAGCACCGTGGTCAGCACAATGCCCAACACCGCTACGCGCAAGGTGTTGCTCATGCCCACCAGGTAGGCGCGCCAGTAGGGCTCGCCCGAGTCAAAGGCAAACAGGCTCTCGCCAATGTCAAAGCCGGCCGCGCCACCCAGAAAGTCAAAACCGCTCTGGATGCCGCGCGCCCGCATATTGGTGGCCGTATTGTTGGCCAGGTACAAGACCAGCAAGGCGATGACAGCCACGGCCACCACCTGGTAAACCAGCGCGCGAAAGGCCTGGCTGCGCCAGGACCACTTCTTTTTGGGCGGTGCAATACGGGGGGTAGACATAGGTGTCGTGGCTTAAAAATGAGGAAAGCACCTGTTGCAGGTGCTTAAAAACAGGGCGCCGCAAGTCAAATGCTTTGCCCTAGGGGAGCGGGCCCCCAAGCGGTGGCCCGCTACACGCGCTTAGCGGATCGGGGGGGCGTACTGGATGCCGCCCTTGTTCCACAGGTTGTTCAGGCCGCGTGGCAGTTGCAGGTCAGATTTGGGGCCGACATTGCGCTCAAAAATCTCGCCGTAGTTACCGGTGGTTTTGACGGCACGTGCCAACCACTCCTTGTCCAGACCCAGCAGTTTGCCGGTGTCGTCGCTCGAACCCAAAATGCGGCCGACCACGGGGTCTTTGCTGTTGGCCTTGAGCTCGTCCACATTGGCGGCGGTCACGCCATTTTCTTCCGCTTCCAGCAGACCGTACACGGTCCACTTGACGATGGCAGTCCACTCGTCGTCACCGCGGCGCACCATGGGGCCCAGGGGTTCTTTGGAAATCAGCTCGGGGAGAATGAGGTGGTCAGCCGGGTTCTTGGCCGACTTGTTGCGTACCGAGGCCAGGCCCGACGCGTCAGTGGTGTAAGCGATGCAGCGGCCCGAGAAATAGGCGCCTTCGACAGCGTCAAGCTTCTCAAACACCACGGGTTTGACGTTCAGGCCATTGGCTTTGGAGTAGTCGGTGAGGTTTTTCTCGGTGGTGGTGCCGGACTGCACGCACACGGTCTGGCCTTTGAGTTGCTTGGCGCTCTTGATCTTGCTCTTGACGGGCACCATAAAGCCCTGGCCGTCGTAGTACACCACGGCGGTTTGGCTCAAGCCCAGCGAGGCGTCACGGGTCAGGGTGAAGGTGGTGTTGCGCGAGAGGATATCCACTTCGCCCGACTGCAGTGCGGTGAAGCGGGCTTGCGCCACCAGCGGCACATATTTGACTTTGTCGCCGTCACCCAGGGTGGCTGCGGCCACGGCGCGGCAGATGTCCACGTCAATGCCGGACCATTTGCCGTTGGAATCAGCAGCGCTGAAACCAGCCAAGCCGGTGTGCACGCCACAAATCACCTGGCCGCGCGCTTTGATGCCGTCCAGGGTTTTACCAGCGTGGGCTGGAAGCGCCAGTGCGCCGAGTGCAGCAACTGCGATTGCCAGGGTAGAGAGGGGTTTGAAGGTCATGAATACGCTCCGAGGGTGGTGGAAAAGATCAAAGTGAAACGGTCAAATATGCGCTTGCCGCCGCTGCGAAGGGCCTTGTGAACCCGCAAGCCAGTGGCCCGAACTGTAACGTGTCTAACGCCATGGCCCTATGCGGGTTTACGCTTGCGGTAGAGAAGGCCAAATACACCAGCTAGTTGCGGTGATTTGGGGAAGTCGGCGCGCGTCGTGGCGCACGCGGATTTTGCACGCAGGTTTCACGCCAGCAGTTGGGCCACCGTAGCGTCGCGCGTGAGACAAGTTCGAACGGCGCCGCAGTGACAAGGCCCTATGGTGCAGCCTGTCGCCTGCCTTGGGAAATTAATGTCAACCGAAAGGCCCACATTCGCCATGACCGCTCCGTTCTCGCCTACGCGCCCCAGCGCGCCACACTACCGCTTTTGGCCCAAACGACTGCCTCGCCGCATCACCGTGCCCGAAACCTCGCTCTGGGACAACTTGGAGTCCAATGCGCGACGTTTTCCCCAGAAAACAGCGCTGGTGTTTTTTGGCCGCAAGCTGAGCTACGCCGATCTAAAACAGCAGGCCGAGTGTTTTGCAGCCTATTTAAGTGCATGGGGCGTGCAAAAAGGGGACCGCGTGGTGCTTTGCATGCAAAACTGCCCGCAATTGGTGATTGCGCACTTTGGCATCTTGCGCGCCAACGCGGTGGTGGTTCCGGTCAATCCAATGAACCGGGCCGAAGAACTCAAGCACTACATCACCGACCCCGACGCCCGCGTGGCGGTCACTACGGCCGACCTGGCGGCCGAACTGGCCAAAGCCAGCAACACGCTGCCTGCGCCGCAGCGACTCGCGCACCTGGTGGTCACCCACTTCACCGACGCCTTTGACCCCGAGTCCGGGGACGACGCCCCGCCCGCCGCCTGGAGCGATTGGCTGCTTGCGCACCACGCCTTCCCCGCGCTGGAAGGTGGCCAGGTGCATGCTTGGAACGACGCGATGGCCTGCCCGACGCCCGCGCCTGTCTTGACGGTAGGCGCGGGCGACCTGGCGCTTTTGCCCTACACCAGTGGCACCACCGGGCTGCCCAAGGGCTGCATGCATTTGCATTCCAGCATCATGCACAACGCCATGGCCAGCGCCTTGTGGGGCAACGGCAGCATGGAAAACGTCACGCTGATGGTGGTACCCATGTTCCACATCACCGGCATGGTCAGCCTGATGCACACCAATATTCTCTGCGGCGCGACCATGGTGCTCATGCCGCGCTGGGACCGCGAAGTGGCCGGCGCCCTGATCGCTAAATGGCGCGTAACGCACTGGACAAATATCCCCACCATGGTGATTGACCTGATGGGCAGCCCGAACTTTGCCAGCTTCGATTTGTCCAGCCTGGTGATGATTGGCGGCGGCGGCGCTGCCATGCCCCAGGCCGTGGCCCAGCGCCTGTGGGAGCAATACGGCTTGCGCTACGTTGAAGGCTACGGCCTGACGGAGACCGCCGCCCCTTCCCACAGCAATCCGCCGGACGCTCCCAAGCAACAATGCCTGGGCGTGCCCTTTATGGGTGTGGACGCGCGCGTGGTGGACCCCGAGACGCTGGCCGAAATGCCGGTGGGCGAGGCCGGCGAAATCGTCATGCGCGGTCCGCAAATCTTCCAGGGCTACTGGAAGCGCCCCGACGCCACGGCCGAGGCCTTTGTCGAGATCGACGGCCTGCGCTTTTTCCGCTCGGGCGACCTGGGCCGGGTGGACGAAGACGGCTATTTCTTCATGACCGACCGGCTCAAGCGCATGATCAACGCCTCAGGCTTCAAGGTCTGGCCGGCTGAGGTGGAGGCGCTCATGTTTCGCCACCCCGCCATCCAAGAGGCCTGCATCATCGCCACGCACGATAGCTACCGGGGTGAATCGGTCAAGGCGGTGGTGGTGCTGCGCGCCAGCCACCGGGGTACGGTCAGCGAGCAGGAGCTGATGGACTGGTGTCGCGAGAACATGGCGGTCTACAAGGTGCCGCGCGCGGTG
>CANFNE010000230.1 GCA_947448105.1 Burkholderiales bacterium | reverse complement strand
TGTGTGGTGCGGCCATTGCCGCGCAAGTGGCACAGACCATGGTGGTGGCCATGCGGCGCGGGCCGCAAGACCCAGCGCTGTCTCCGTTTCTGGCGCACCGCAACCACCTGCATGCGGCAGTGCATCGGGTTCAGGACGCGCTGAGCCACGCCCCCGCCCAGCTCTGGACGGTGTCAGGCATGGCCGACATCGGCCACACCTCGCCACGCCACCTCGCGCGCCTGTTTATGGAACATGCAGGCATTACGCCGCTCGAATACCTGCGCAAAATCCGCCTGGCGAGCGCGCAAGCCGCCCTGCAATCAGGCCGCAACGTGACGCAGGCGGCGGAACTGGCGGGCTTCAGTTCCGACACGCAATTGCGCCGCGCCTGGCAGCACTTTGGTCTTGCGGGCACGCCTTCACAGTCCGATGCACCTTCGCAAACCACCGGTGGAGGCCTGCTCTAAGACATTTCCATCGCATTGCCCATTGCGCTGGACGGGGTGTTTACGCGGGCCTGGAACCAGGCTAAGCCAGCGTTACCATTGCCCGCACAAAACACACCCCAGGAGCCCCGCATGGACAGCGACGAGCGCTTTGGCAGCTTTGCCGACTTTTATCCTTTTTATTTGGAGGAGCACGCCAACCGTGTGTCGCGTCGGCTGCACTTTGTGGGCACCACGATTGCGGCGCTGCTGCTCACGCTGGCGCTGACCGCGCACATGCCCTGGCTGGTACTGCTCGCGCTGGTGCAGGGTTATGCATTTGCCTGGGTCGGGCACTTCTTTTTTGAGCACAACAAACCGGCCACCTTCAAGTACCCGCGCTACAGCCTGATGGGCGACTGGCGCATGTGGTTTGAGATATTGACGGGCAAGATGAAGTTCTAAGCCGCGCTGGTGGCGCAGCGGCGGCGCCTTAGTCGAAGCGAAACTTCTTGTGGCAGGACTTGCAGCTGTTGGTCACGTCCACCACAGCGGGCTTGATTTTTTCCAGGTCGCCCGCTTGCGCGGCTTGGGCGAGCTGGGCGACTACCGACTGGTATTGTTTTTGGGCCACCTCAAATTCGGCAGCTTGTGACCACACCGCAGGTTTGGCGCGGGTGGGCGGGTAATTGCCGTCTGCCGGGAAAAATGCCCAGGGCTTGGTGGATAGTTTTTGCAGCTCATCTACATAGCCTACAAACTCCTGCTTGTCATAGGCATTGCGTTCATTGGCCACCAGGCCTATGGGTTCCAAGGCGCGGTTCATTTGCTTGAACAAGGCTTTGCGCTTGGTCAGCACCTGGTCGGGGTGGGTGTCTTTGACTTCGCGCACGCAGCCTGGCAGTGCACAGGCCAAGGCCAGGCCCAGGGCCAGCCAGACGCGCCGCTGTGCATGTTTCATGGCGCCTGCTTTGCGGGCGCAGCAGTGCGGGTGCAGCGCGCGTCGCCTGCGCCTGGCATTTGCAAAGTCAGCGTCTGGGTGTCTTCAAAACGGATGTCGGTCGGGGGCACAAAGCCGAGCTGGCTGGCGTCGCCGCCAAAGCTGCCCCAGTCAAACAGGTTGTTGTGCAATGTACCTTCCAGCACGCCGCTGGCCGAACTGATCTTGACCCGCGCGGTGCCATGCAAGTACAACACGCTAAAGGGCGCAGCGGCGCCGATGCAGTCGTAGCGCGCCAGAGTGTGGGGCGGTGGGATGAGGCTTTTGTTTTTGACGACGTCTGCCACGATAGAAGCCACCACGCCCAAAAACACCAGCGCCACGGTGCCATAAAACAAGACCAGCACCAGACGCCAGCCTATAAAAGAAGCGCGCGAGCCGTCGGGGGGTGTCACTGACGTGGTGCGCTCAGCACTGTCCTGGTCTGGGGTGGCTTGGGTCATGCGGCATTATGGTGGGCGCAGCAGCCCGGCTGCCTTGGGCATCCGTAAACTTCAGTAAAGCCCGCACAGGCCCGCAACTACAAAAAGCGGTCCAGAATTTTCTTGCTGTGCGCGTCCAGCGCCAACTGGTCTGGCACCAGGTACTGGATGCCGTGGGCGTCGGCAATCAACAGGGTGTTTTCGGCGCCCACGCGCCGGATGTCTTCGTCGCCACGCAGCACAAAGTCGCAATCGCCCCGGTCGGTGGCCACGGTCCAGGTGCAGGGCGTGGAAAAGCTGCTGACTGAGGCGATGCGCACGATCACCGGCATGAACTCGCGCCGGGCCAGTTCCTGGCGCAGCAGGTCTTGCGCGGGCTGCGGGCATTGGCCCAACTCCGGCACCCAGGCCACCTCGTGGCCGTCGGTGTCGATCAGCGAGACGCCTTCGTCCGGCGCCTGGATCGGAAAGGCGCGCACGGGCGCGACGCCTTCAAAACGCTGGCCTTGGGCCGTGGTGAGCACCAGCTTGCCGAAGGGCGACAGTTCTAGGCTAAAAACGTCAGCGGCAGCGGCGAGGTTTGTCGCAAGTGCGGTGTTGGTCATTCGCTGCCTTCAGAGGCCAAGACCGGCTCGGCGTTGCGCGCCTGGGCTTGGTAGAGCTTGAAATACGCGCCCTCGTGGGCCATGAGTGCGTCGTGCGTACCCTCTTCCACCACGCTGCCGCGGTCGAGCACCACTAGGCGGTCCGCGCGGTGCAGGGTGGACAGGCGGTGGGCGATGGCGATGGTGGTGCGCCCCTGCACCAGGTTCTCAAGCGCTTTTTGGATTTCTTTTTCCGTCTCCGAATCCACCGAACTAGTGGCTTCGTCCAGGATCAGAATGCGCGGATCGATCAGCAGCGCACGTGCAATCGAGATGCGCTGGCGCTCGCCACCTGAGAGGCCCTGGCCGCGTTCGCCCACCATGGAGTCGTAGCCCTGGGGCAGGCGCAAGATGAACTCGTGCGCATGCGCGGCGCGGGCGGCGGCCACGATCTCGCTGCGCGTGGCCTCGGGCTTGCCGTAGGCGATGTTCTCGGCAATCGTGCCAAAAAACAAAAACGGCTCTTGCAGCACCAGGCCGATATTGCGCCGAAAGTCGGCAATCGCGTACTGGCGAATGTCCACGCCGTCCACCAAGATGGCGCCCTCAGACACGTCGTAAAAGCGGCATATCAGGTTGACCAGCGTGCTTTTGCCCGAGCCGCTGTGGCCGACCAAACCAATCATCTCGCCCGGCGCGATTTTCAGGTTGATGCCCCGGTTCACCGCCCGGTTGCCGTAGCGAAAGCCCACTTCGCGCAGCTCAATGCGCCCCTGCACCCGGTCCACTTTCACCGGGGTTGGTGGTTCGGGCACGCTCGACACGTGGTCCAGGATGTCAAAAATCCGCTTGGCCGCCGAGGCCGACTTTTGCGTCACCGACACGATGCGGCTCATGGAATCGAGTCGGCCGTAAAAGCGCCCGATGTAGGCAATGGCCGCGAGCAACATGCCCACGGTGATTTCGCCCTTGGACACCTGCCAGATGCCAAAACCCCAGACCACCAGCAAGCCCATTTCGGTGAGCAACGAGACGCTGGGTGAAAACAGCGACCAGATTTTGTTGATGCGGTCGTTGACCAGCAGGTTGTGGCGGTTGGCCTCGCGAAAGCGCTTGGCCTCGCGCTGCTCTTGCGCAAAAGCCTTGACCACGCGGATGCCCGGAATGGTGTCGGCCAGCACATTGGTGACTTCGCCCCAAACACGGTCAATCTTCTCAAAACCGGTGCGCAGGCGGTAGCGCACAAAGTGGATCATCCAGCCGATAAACGGCAGCGGCACCAGGGTGATGAGCGCCAGATAGGGGTTCATCGAGAACAGGATGACGGCGGTCATGACGATCATCACCACGTCGCTGGCAAAGTCGGTCAGGTGCAAGGACAAATACACCGCAATGCGGTCGCTCTCGCTGCCCACGCGCGAGAGCAAATCCCCCGTGCGCTTGCCGCCAAAGTATTCGAGCGAGAGGCGCAGCAGGTGCTCGTAGGTGGTGGTGCGCAGGTCCGCAGCAATACGCTCAGACGCCAGCGCCAAGATATAGGTCTTGGCCCAGCTCAAACCCCAGGCCAGGATGCCGGAGCCCAGCAGGCCCGACAAATACCAGGCCACGGTGGACAGCGGAATCTGCTGGCCGTTCTGGTACGGAATCAGCACCTTGTCCACCAGCGGAATGGTCAGGTAGGGCGGCACCTGGCTGGCGGCGGTACTCAGCAGCATGAGCACAAAACCCAGCAGCAACTGGCCCCGGTAGGGCTGGGCAAACTGCCACAGGCGCAG
>CANFNE010000229.1 GCA_947448105.1 Burkholderiales bacterium | reverse complement strand
GTTGCTTCCGGTCACGGCAATCAGCGGCAGGTCAAACTGCGCGCGCCAGGCGCGGGCCAGTTGGCCCAGCGCGGCTTTTGTGTCTGCCACTTCAATGCGCGGCAGGTCGGCGGGAAGCAAGTCAGCGGCCAGCCCGCTGCGGCAAATAACGACCACCGCGCCCTTGGCTTGCGCCTCGTGCAGCATGGCATTGGCGTCAAACGTGTCGCCTTGCAATGCAATAAACAGATCGCCACTGGCAATGCTGCGCGTGTCGGTGTGCACGCGGGCAATCGGTGTGTTGGCGTCGCCGTGCACCGCTTGCGGCCGGCTCGCGGCGTCACCGCTTTGGGCGAGCCACTGCGCCACCTGGCCCAAGGTCATCAGCGGGGTGCTCATGCGCGTACCTCCAAACGGGTGGCCAGCGCTTGCAGCGCATGGGCGCGGTCGGAAAAAACGGTTTTGATGCCGGCGATTTCCTGCGTTTCTTCATGGCCTTTGCCGGCCACCAAAATTACATCGGCAGGGTTGGCGCGGGCAATGGCACTGGCAATGGCCGCGCCCCGGTCCACTTGCACTTCGGGCTGCGGCTGGCCGGCCAGTCCGGCCAGAATGTGCGCGACGATGGCCGCCGGTTTTTCGCTGCGCGGGTTGTCGCTGGTGATGACGATCTGGTCGGCCCGGGCAGCGGCAATCGCACCCATCAAGGGGCGCTTAGCGGCGTCGCGGTCGCCGCCACAGCCAAATACGCACCACAACTGGCCTGCGCGCTGTTGCGCCATGGGGCGCAAGGCGTCCAGGGTTTGGGCCAGGGCGTCGGGCGTGTGGGCGTAGTCCACCACCACCAGCGGTGTGCCGTGGCCGCCCACACATTCCAAGCGCCCGGGTACCGCGCGCAACTGCGCGCAAGCCGCCACCGCAGCGCCCAGGTCCACGCCCAGGGCGCGCATGCTGGCGATTACGCCCAACAAATTGGCCACGTTGTAGCCGCCAATCACCTGGCTTTGCACAGCCAAAACCTGGTCGCCCTCGACCACGTCAAAGCGCAGTCCGGTTGGGGTGAGTGCGATGTTTTGCGCGCGCAGCCGGGCGCGGGCGCTGCTGCATGAGGTGGTCCACAGGTCCAGCGCGGGCTGGCTCTGGCGCAGCGCGTCGGCCAGCGCCGCGCCTTTGGCGTCATCGGTATTGACGACAGCGCTTTGCAGGCCCGGCCAGGCAAACAGGCGGCGCTTGGCGTCCCAATAGGCTTGCATGCTGCCGTGGTAATCGAGGTGGTCTTGCGTAAAGTTGGTGAACACCGCGACCCGGATCTGCAGGCCGTTGATGCGGCCTTCTTCGATGCCGATGGACGAGGCCTCCAGCGCGCAGGCGCGCAAACCGTCTTGCACACATTGCTGCAGGTGCGCGTGCAAGGACACGGCGTCTGGCGTGGTCATGCCGGTGGCGCGCAAAGCAGCCAAGGGATGGGCGACGGCGCCATCGGTCAGCGCACCGGCGTGCGGCGGTTGGCCCACGCCCAGCGTGCCCACCACGGCGCAGGGCTGCGCCAGCGCGCCGGGCAAGGCGCCCAGGGCCTGCGCCAGCCACCAGGCGGTTGAGGTTTTGCCATTGGTGCCGGTCACCGCAATGACCGAGAGTTGTTGCGACGGGTGATCAAAAAATGCGTCGGCAATCGCGCCGGCATCGGCTTTCAAATCAGCGTAGGCGGCCACGCGGGCGTCATCCAGGCCAAAGGCTTGCAGGCCGTCGGCTTCCACCAGACAGGCGCCCACGCCTTGGCGCAGGGCCTGGGGCACAAACTGGCGTCCGTCCACCACCGCACCCGGCGTGGCGACAAAGCCGTCACCCGCGCCCAGGCTGCGGCTGTTACTGCCCAAGGTGCCGGTCACGCGGGTGCGCAGCCACTGGGCGGCTTCCATGGGGGTGCTCAGTTGCACGGCCATCAAAAGCTCTCCTGCACGGCGTTGGCCACGATTTGCGGCTTGATGGCGATGTCGGGTTGCACGCCCATCACGCGCAGGGTTTGCTGCACGGTTTCGCTGAACACCGGGGCGGCCACTTCGCCGCCAAAGTACTTGCCTGCGGTGGGTTCGTCGAGCATCACGCCGACCACGATGCGCGGCTGGTCAATGGGCGCCATGCCAACAAACCAGCTGCGGTACTTGCGGTTGCCGTCGCTCCCATAGCCTTTGCCCTGTTGCTTGTAAGCGGTGCCTGATTTGCCGCCCACCGAATAGCCCGCAGTCTGCGCCTTGGGGCCGGTGCCGCCAGGGCCTGCGGCCATTTGCAGCATCTTGCGCACTTTGGCGGCGGTGTCGGCGGTGAACACCGGCACGCCCACCGCGGGCTCACTGTTCTTGAGCAAGGTCGCGCGGATGATTTGGCCGTCGTGCGAAAACACGGTGTACGAGCGCACCATCTGGAACAGCGAGACCGACAGGCCGTAGCCGTACGACGCCGTGGCCTGCTCGATCGGGCGCCAGCTCTTGGCCGGGCGCAGGCGCCCTGACACCACGCCTGGAAATTCGACCTGCGGCTTTTGCCCGAAACCTGCGCCCGAGAAGGTTTCCCACATCTCGCTGGCGGGCAACTGCATGGCGATCTTGGTTGTGCCCACGTTGCTCGATACCTGAATGACTTGCTCCACCGTCAGGGCGCCGTGCGGGTGGGCGTCGCGAATGGTGGCGCCGGTGATCGTCACCGAACCGGGCGAGGTGTCAATGATGGTCGAGGTCTTGACGCGCCCGGTGTTGAGTGCCAGGCCAATGGTGAAGGGCTTCATCACCGAGCCAGGCTCAAAGGTGTCGGTGAGCGCGCGGTTGCGCAGTTGTGCGCCGCTGAGGTTGACGCGTTTTTCCGGGTTGTAGCTGGGGTAATTGGCCAGGGCCAGCACTTCGCCGGTCAGGGCGTCGAGTACCACGATGCTGCCGGCCTGTGCGCGGTTGGACAGCACCGCGTCGCGCAGTTTTTGGTAGGCAAAAAACTGAACCTTGGTGTCGATGCTCAGTTGCAGGTCTTTGCCGGCCTCGGGTGGCACCGTCTCGCCCACCTGCTCCACGGCGCGGCCCAGGCGATCCTTGATCACGTGGCGGCTGCCCGCGCGGCCCAAGAGCGCGCTGTTGAACAGCAGTTCCACGCCTTCCTGGCCGTTGTCTTCTACGTTGGTAAAGCCCACCACGTGCGCGGCCGCCTCGCCTTCGGGGTACTGGCGGCGGTACTCGGTGCGCTGGTAAATGCCCTTGAAGTTGAGCTCGGCAATTTTCTTGGCGTTGTCCGGGTCGATCTGGCGCTTGAGCCAGACAAAGCTCTTGTCCTCATCGGCCAGTTTTTTGGCCAGATCGGCTTCAGGCATCTCCAGCAGTTGGGCCAGTTGGCGGCGCTCAGCGGCGTCCAGCGACACGTCCTCAGGGATAGCCCAAATGCTGGGTGCGGGCACGCTGGACGCCAGAATCAGGCCGTTGCGGTCCAGAATGCGACCGCGGTTGGCAGGGAGTTCGAGCGTGCGGTTGTAGCGCACCTCGCCCTGGCGCTGGAAAAAATCGTTGTTGAACACCTGGATATAAGCCGCGCGCGCGCCCAGGCCCACAAATCCCAGGGCCACCGCACCCACCACAAACTTGCTGCGCCACACCGGTGTGCGGCTGGTCAGCAAGGGGCTGGCGGTGTATTGGATGCTGCGGCTCATGGCTGTGCTTCGGGCGCGTCGCCCCGGCCCAGGTACATGGTCACGCCTGGCGTGACCTGGTGCATCTGCAGTTTTTCGCGCGCCACGCGTTCCACCCGAGCGGGCGTGGCCTGGCTGCGTTTTTCCACTTGCAGGCGCTCGAGTTCAGTGTCCAGACGACGCGCTTCGCGGTGCGCTTTTTCCAGCTCGGTAAACAGGCGGCGCGACTCGTATTGCACGCCCACCAGGTACATCGCGCTGCCCAGCGTTGCGAGCACCAGCAAGACGGTGATGCGGGTCATGCGCGCGTTCCTGGGGCCGTGGCAGTGCGCACCGCCACCCGCATGATGGCGCTGCGCGCGCGCGGGTTGCCCGCCACCTCGGCGGCACTGGGGCGGCTGCGTCCCAGCGCGCGCAGGCGCATGGCTTTGGGCGCGGCAAACGGGGTGCGCCGGTCGTATTCGTCTTTCGAATGCTTGGCAATGAATTGCTTGACGATGCGGTCTTCCAGCGAATGAAAGCTGATCACCACCAGGCGCGCGCCGGGCTGCAGCACCACCAGGGCGGCGTCTAGCGCCTGCTGTAGCTCTTCAAGCTCGGCATTGATGAAAATCCGAAAAGCCTGAAATG
>CANFNE010000228.1 GCA_947448105.1 Burkholderiales bacterium | reverse complement strand
GGATGCTGTCGCACACCAAATCGACGCCACAAATGTCCAGGCCCACCATATGGGCTGCGGCCACCGCGCGGGCGGCCACCTCGGGGTGCACGTCGTCCGTCACATCGGTTGCGGAGCCGCCGGTAGACAGGTTGGCGTTGTTGCGCAGATTGACGCGTTGGCCTTTGGCGGGCACGGTGTCGGCGCTAAAGCCCTGGCCGGCCAGGCAGGCGTGGGCAATGTCGTCAAAACGGATCTTGGTCAGCGACGTGGCGTGGCCGCTGCCGCGCTTGGGGTCCAGGTTGACCTGGTCCACCAGTTGCGCCACGGTGTGCACGCCGTCGCCGACCACTTTGGGCGGGTCGCGCCGGGCCGCAGCCACCAGCTTGTCGCCCACCACCAGCAGGCGAAAGTCGTTGCCCGGCATGTAGCGCTCCACCAGGATGCGGTCACGAAATTCGGTAGCCACCGCGTAGGCAGCGCGCAACTGGGGCTCGGTGGTGATGTTGACTGTGACACCCTTGCCCTGGTTGCCGTCGAGCGGCTTGACCACCACGGGCAGGCCAATTTCCAGCGCGGCTTGCCAGGCGTCGTCGGCATCTGCCACGGCGCGGCCCATGGGCACGGGCACACCGGCGGCGTGCAGCAGCTTTTTGGTGAGTTCCTTGTCTTGCGCAATGGCTTCGGCGATGGCGCTGGTGGCGTCAACTTCAGCGGCCTGAATACGGCGCTGTTTGCTGCCCCAGCCAAAACGCACCATGCTGCCGGCCGTCATACGGCTGTAGGGAATATTGCGCGCCAGTGCGGCGTTAACCACCGATCCCGTGCTGGGCCCCAAGCGCACGTCCTCGTCGAGTTCGCTGAGCTGGTGCAGGGCGCCCGCGAGGTCAAAGGGCGCGTCTTCGCGCGCGGCGGTGCACAGGGCCTGCGCCAAATCAAAGGCCAGGCGGCCTACGTCTTCCTCGCTGTATTCCACCACCACCTGGTAGACGCCGGCTTCCAGGGTGGGCTTGGTGCAACTGAAGGTGACCGGGCAACCCGCTTGCGCTTGCAGCCCCAGGGCGGCGAGTTCCAGCACGCGGGCCAGGGGCACGGGGCCCTCGCTGCCAATGGTTTGGAACGGGCTGACCTCAGGAAAGCGGGCGCGCAGCCGTGCTTCAAACCCCGGCAGTTGCCCCACGTCGCACTCCTGCGGGCTGCAGGAGACGACGGCTTGGATGGCGGTGTGGTGGCTCCAGAGATTGGGGCCGCGCAGGGCGCGAAGGCGGGTTACTTCCATGGCGTATTCGGTGTGGGTGCTCGGTGGGCGTGTGTCAGAAAGGCGCGGGTCAATACGGCGTTTTGTGCGGATTGGACTCGAAGGTGCGCAGTCCTGCGCCTATGAGTTCAGGCGGAATGTTCAGCGCCCAGGCGGCGGCCACGGCGGCCATCACCATTTCGGGCTGGGCGGCCTTGGTGGGTTTCAGGCTGGAAAGGGGCAGGAGGGAAATCTCTGTGCTGCCTTGCGCCAGCACGATCGTGCCCTCGCGCAGGAAGACCGTGCGCTCACCGGCGCCGCGCTGCTGCACCAGGGTCGGGTGGTCGGATGAGAGACCATAAAAAATCACTTTGCCGTCGCACAGCGCAGCCAATTCGAGGGACTGCGCGTCAGCGGCATTGAGCACCGCCGTGCCGCTGGGCAGCACCACGTCCACCTGGGTGCGCGCTACCTTGTAGGTTTGCTCGGCATCCAGAATGTCAAAGTCCTGAAGCGCCGGCAGCCAACGCACATCAGTGACCACGCCCACATCGCATTTGTCATAGGCCAGGCCCTGGCCCAGGATGGTGGCGCTGGGGTTCTCAAACACAGCCGCTTGCACCGAGCGGTTGATCAGAATGCGCTGTCCAGCGTCCCAGTGCGTGCTGTCGCGTGCGTCCACCCGGCGGCCGTCCAGGTACAGGCCTTCGCTGCAGGCCAGTCCCACGTGCTTGCCGCTGATGTGCACCAGCCAGGCGACCAGGCGCGCAATGCGCCCCGTGTTGTGCGTGCCGGTAATACCGACGATGGGGATGCGTCCGTCCACCTTGGGGGCAAACAAATGCGCCATGATGGCTTTGCCTACCGGCTGGCCTTCGCCGTTGGCCGGTTTGATGTGGGAGAGCAGCCCGGGGCTGGCGTTGACTTCAATCACGCAGGCGCGCTGGCTGCTCAAGGGCAGGGCGCAGTCTTGCAGAACCATGTCCACCCCGGCAATGTCCAGACCCACCACGCGCGCGGCCAGGGCGGCAGCGGCGGCCACCGTGGGGTGCACCAGGGCGGTGACGTCGAGCGCCACGTTGCCGTTGCGCTGGATCAGCACACGCTGGTCTTTGGCCGGCACCGACTGGGCGTTCAGGCCCACGCGTTCGAGCTCCAGAATGACTTCGGCGCTTTCGCTGGGGGTCACCACATTGAGCGGAAAGTCTTCACCCCGGCCCCGGCGCGGGTCGCAGTTGATCTGCAGCTCGGCCAAGCGGTCGATGCTGGATACGCCGTCTCCCTGCACATACAGCACGTCGCCGCGCGCAGCGGCCACCACTTGTTTGCCCACCACCAGCAAGCGGTGTTCGTCGCCGGGAATGAATTTTTCAACAATCACGCTGCCCCCGCCCTTGCGGTGTGCCAGGTGGTAGGCCGCTTCCACTTCGGCTTGTTGCGTCAGGTTGAGTGAGACGCCGCGCCCGTGGTTGCCGTCATAGGGTTTCACCACCACCGGCAGGCCCACGCTTTGGGCGGCCTCCCAGGCGGCTTCGGCGCTCTTCACCAATTCGCCCTCAGGCACCGGCACGCCGCAGGCTTGGAGCAAAGACTTGGTCAGGTCTTTGTCGCTGGCAATTTCTTCGGCAATGGCGCTCGTCTGGTCGGTCTCGGCGGTCCAGATGCGGCGCTGCGCGATGCCGTAGCCCAGCTGCACCAGGTTGCCTTCGGTCAGGCGGATGTGCGGGATACGCCGCGCGGTCGCCGCGTCCACAATGTGCGCGGTGCTGGGGCCCAGGCAGAGCGAATCGACCATGTCGCTGAGGGCGGCTAGGGCGGCGCCTAGGTCAAATGCGGTGTTGTTGATGGCCGCCTGCAGCAAATCGCGCCCGGTATCAAGTGCGGCGCGGCCCACTTGTTCTTGGCGGGTGCGAAAAGCTACTTTGTACACGCCGCGCTTGGAAGTCTGGCGCGCCTTGCCAAAACCGGTGCGCATGCCCGCGAGGTTTTGCAACTCCAGGCAGACGTGTTCCAGAATATGCGCAGCCCAGGTGCCCTCATGCAGGCGCTCCAGAAAACCGCCGCGCACGCCAGGACTGCATTCGTGCTCAACCAGGCTGGGCAGCCAGGCGGTGAGGCGCTGCACAAAGCCGGGCAGGGTGTTGGACGGAAAATCTTCCAGCTCCCCAATGTCCACCCAGGCTTCGATGACCGGTCGGTAGGTCCAGATATTGGGCCCGCGCAGGTAATTCACCCGCAAGATGTCTATTTTTTTCTGGCTCGTCATGGAATGGGGTGGGTTTTGCGTCCACCGTTGGGGTTCATGGTGCGTTGTGTATTCTCGCTCAAGGCCGTGCCCCGGGACTGCGGGGCAGCCGTCTCAGGCATAGTGGGGGGGTGGCGCGGTTGGCGCGCCAGACGTGCATAGCGCCCGGGGCGGGTCGGTTCTTAATAAATAGTGATTCAATTCAATGACCTTTGAAGTTTCTGCGGTGCCATCGCCTGCTGGTGAAGTTCCAGCCCCATGGCGCCAGGCGATCCAATCGCAGCTCCACCCCCAAGAGAACGTGTGTGCCTGCCTGGAGGTTGACCTGGACGCGCGCCTGCACTTTGTGCCTTCCCTGCTTTTGGCCACCAATGAGCGCCTGATCAGCCTCGGGCAAGACAGCGCAGCCCAAGACTGGCCCTACCGCGCCGACCTGGCGCTGGGCCACCACGACCACGCCGGCGTGGGGCACCTGGAGCTTGTGGACGCCCAAGGTTTGCTGCAGCGCTGGCGCTTTACCCTGGGCCAGAACCTGCAGGCGCTGCGTTTGGTAGACCAGTTCATGGCGCAGCACACGCGTTCGGTCAGTGGCCAGCCGGTGGCGCCAGCCGCGCAGGCGGTGTGCCCGAGCTGCAAGGCGCCGCTCGAGCCCGACCAGGAAGAATGCCCGGTTTGCACCAAAGTGGTCCACACGCCGCCGTCCACCTGGACCCTGTTGCGCCTGTGGCAGTTTGCCCAACCCTACCGGGGCCAGTTGCTGCTGGGTTTTGTGCTCATGCTGCTGGGTACCGCCGCCAGCCAGGTGCCGCCCTACCTGACCATTCCGCTG
>CANFNE010000227.1 GCA_947448105.1 Burkholderiales bacterium | reverse complement strand
GTTTTGCCAGGGCCCCAGGCCCACGCTCTCGATCAGGCGGGTGGCGCGCGCGCGCATGGCGGCGTTGGGAAAGCCGGCCGCGCCCAGCATGGGCAGCATCACGTTTTCCAGGGCGGTAAAGGCGCTGATCAGGTGGTGGTACTGGAACACAAAGCCGATCTTGTGGCCGCGCAGGCGGGTCAGGGCGCGGTCGTTCATGGTGGTGGTTTCTTCGCCGCAGACCTGCAAAGTGCCCAATGTGGGGCGGTCGAGCAGGCCCACGATATTGAGCAAAGTGCTTTTGCCCGAGCCCGAGGGCCCGACCACGGCGCAAAAGTCGCCGCGCTGCAAGCTCAGGTCGATGCCGTGCAAGACTTCGGTCTCGAAGGTTTTGCCCACGTTAAACGCCTTGCGCACGCCTTGCAGGCGCACTACAACTTCGGTCTTGCCTGCGGGCAAGGCGGGGGAGAGGGGCGCCAGCACTTCAGCCACGGATAGCCACCACCGGATCAAGCCGCGCCGCGCGCAGCGCAGGGGCAAAGGCGGCCAGCAGGCCGGTCAGCGTGGCCAGCAGCAGCGCCAGGTAAAACAGGTTTGCGTCAAACGCCAGCGCAAACAGCGGCGTGCCGTCGGCGTTGCGCGCCAGGCGCTGCCAGCCCACCAGGCCCAGCGCGCCAATGCCGCAGCCCAGCACCGAGCCGGCCATTCCCAAGAGCCCGCCCTGGATCAAAAACAAACGCAGGATTTGCCCCTGCGAAATGCCCATGGCCCGCAAAATGCCAATCTCGCGCGAGCGCTGCACCACGGAGACCACCAGCACGCTGGCAATGCCAAAAGCCACCGACAAGCCGACAAAGAAGCGGATGGCGGTGTTGGCCGTGCTTTGTGCGCTGACCGCCGAGAAAAATTGCGCGCTGTTTTTGATCCAGCTGTCGGCCTGCACGTCGCTGGCCGCTGCAATGCGCTGGGCGATGCGCTCGGCGGCATAAATGTCGTGCACGGTCACTTCGATGCTGGTGACGCCGCCGGGCAAATCGAGCAGGTTTTGCGCGGTGTGCAAGGTGGTGAACGTCATGCGCTGGTTGGCGCCCCGGTTGCCCAGGTCAAACACGCCAGCAATCGTCAGCACGCTGCTGGCGCCTTGGGCGGTGGTGATGTGCAGCTTGTCGCCCACGTCCACGCCCAGGTCGTGCGCCAGCTCGGTGCCCACCAGCACGTCGGCGCCGCCCAGGCGCAGGCTGCCGCGCAGCAGCTTGTCGCTGAAATCGACGATGCGGAAATAGGTCTCGGGCTCAATGCCGGTCACCGTTACGGCCCGCGTGGCGCTGCCGCGCAGCACCAGCGCCGGGCCGCTGGTCACGGGAGACACCACCTTGACTTCGGGCATGCGCCGGGTTTGTTCCACCAGCGCCTGCCACTGGTCAATCGACTTGGTTTGCTGCAAGGGCGGCTGCACGATGGCGCCCTCGATGGGCGCGCTGCTGCCGGGTGCGGCGCCGCGCAGCGGCCGTGTCACCTGCTGGGGCAGCAGCAGCTGAATGTGCGACTGCGCCGACAGCACCCGGCGGATAAAGTTGCCCTGCAGCCCGGCCAAGAGCGCCGACATGAACACAATCACGGCCACGCCAATGGCGATGCCGCTGATGATGAACAGGGTTTGCAGCCGCCCTTCGCGCAAAAAGCGCAAGGCCACGATCCATTCAAAGGGCAACCACGCGGTGCGCATGCGGCGCCTTGTTAGCGGGCGGCGGCGCGCGCCGACACGCGGTCACCGGCGGCCACGGTTGCCAAGGCGGGCACCAGCAGATCGCCTTCTTGCACGCCTTCAAGCAGCTCGTAAAAGCCGCCGCTGCGCAGGCCCAGTTGCACCTGCACCTTGACCGCGTGCGCGCCTTCGATGCGCAGCACCCAGGGCTGCGCGCCCTCGGGCTCGTGCAGCACGCCCGCGGGCACCAGCAAGGCGGCCTTGCGCTGCGCCACTTCAATATCCACCGAAACCGTCATGTCCTGGCGCAAAAACGCGGGGGGCTGGGCCACGTCGAGCTTGACGTCCACCGCGCCGGTTTGCGGATTGATGCCGGGGTTGATGTAGACCAAGGTGGCGTCAAAGTGGGTTTGGGCATAGGCGTCGGCGGACACCAGGGCCTTTTGGCCCAGGGCCAGCAAGTGCAGGTTCTTCTCGTCAATGGCCAGCACCAGTTGCGAGCGGCCCAGGGGCGAGAGCGTCATCAGCAGCTTGCCCGGTTGCACCACGTCCCCGGCTTCCACATTGCGGCTGATCAGCACACCGCCCACCGGCGCGCGAATCTGCGCGTACTGGCTGCGCGCCCGCGCGGCAGCCGCACCGGCCTGGGCCTGGGCCACAGCCGTCTGCGCAATGGCAAAGTCACTGCCCTGCGGAGCGGCAGATGCGAGTTGCTGCTGGGCAGAACGCTCTTGCGCCTGCGCCAGATCAGCCGCCTTGCCCGCCTCGTCCAGCGCGGCGGCGCCGATAAAGTTTTTGGCAAACAGCGCTTCGCTGCGGCGCAGCCCCGCGCGGGCAAAGTCTGCCGTCACTTGCGCCTGGCGCAGCGCCTGTTCTGCCAGCGGCGCTTGCACTTCTTGCAGTTGGCGCAGCCGGGCCTGGGCTTGGGCCAGGGCCATGTCGGCCTGGTGCGCATTGGCTTGCAGTTCGTCGGTCGAGAGTTGCACCAACAGTTCCCCCGCCCGCACGGTCTGGCCCTCTTGCACCGGCACCCGCACCACGGTGCTGGTGACTTGGGCGCCAACGTCAATGCGATGCGGGTTCTCCACCCGCCCACTGGCCACCACCGTCTGCACAAAATCACGCCGCAGCACCGGCTCGCCCACCACCGCAGTGCCCTGCCACCAGCGCAAGCCCAAGAAGCCGCCCGCTAGTACCGCGCAAACCGCCAGCAGGATCCACCAAAGGTATTTTCGAAACAGGGGCAGGGGAGACATATAAGAGGGGGCCGCAAGGCAAAGTCGCGAAAGCGTGGCCCAGCCAGCGAACGCAAGCGATATGCTCGCTCGGAGGCCACGTTCAGATGTTGCGCGAAAACGCGGCGCGGCCCCCTGATACAAGTCAAACGCCAGCGCTTGCGTGCCGTTAGTCGCCCCGCAGAAGCGGCGTGGTGCCCGGTGGGAGCGGCCCCCCCGCCGCGAAGCGTTTCAAGATTCGAGCGTCGGCGGGGATCAGGATCATTCGCGGCAGGCCCCCACCGCCAAAACAGGCCGATGCCTGTGGTGTCCTAGCCGAAGCGAAAAAACCAAATGTGGCTGTTCGCTCCCCCTTTCCTCCCCGCCGGGGAGGAAAGGGGGCCGGGGGGATAGGCGGGGAAAAATAGCCCTACAACTCCAAGTTGTCGATCAACCGCGTACTCCCCAGCCGCGCCGCAGCCAGCACGACCAGTGCATCGCCGGGGTGTGGCGCTTGCAAGTCCGCTTGGCGGCGCACGGCCACGTAGTCGGGCTGCCAGCCTTTTGCGCGCAGGGTTTCCATAGCGTGGGCTTCCAGGGCGACAAAGCCCGTGTTTCCCGAGCGCAGCGCCTGGGCGATTGCTTGCAGACTGGCGTGCAGTTCAGCCGCCTGCGCGCGTTCAGCCGCATTCAGGTAGCCATTGCGCGAGGACATAGCCAAGCCATCGGGTGCGCGCCGTGTCTCACCACCCACGATGTTGATGGGCAGGTTGAACTGCCGCACCATCTGGCGGATCACCATGAGCTGCTGGTAGTCTTTTTTGCCAAACACGGCACTGCGCGCCCGGGTGCAACTCAGCAGCTTCAAAACCACAGTGCACACGCCCGCAAAAAAACCGGGCCGAAACTCACCTTCGAGCACATCGGTCAGCGCCGCCGGGGGCGCAATGCGAAACATTTGGGGCTCTGGGTAAAACTCTTGCTCGGTGGGCGCAAACACCAGGTCGCAACCGGCGGCTTCGAGCTGGGCGCAGTCGGCGGCCAGGGTGCGGGGGTAGGTGTCAAAGTCGTCTTGCGGGCCAAACTGCAGCCGGTTGACAAAAATCGTGGCCACCGTCAGGTCGCCCAGGGGCTTGGCCTGGCGCACCAGTGCCAGGTGGCCTTCGTGCAGATTGCCCATGGTGGGCACCACGGACGGGTGGCGGTAGGGTTGGAGTGCGTCTGCCAGTGCGGGCAGGGTGTGGACGATTTGCATCAATTGCGCAGCAGTAAAGGAATCAAAAGGCGCCGGCTGCGCTGCCAGCGGGGGGGGCTGACAGAGCGGCTTGGGTCTACCAGGCGTGTAAGGCGTTGACCGGAAAGCTGCCGTCTTTAACCGCAGCCACATAGGCCTCCATGGCGCCGCGAAT
>CANFNE010000226.1 GCA_947448105.1 Burkholderiales bacterium | reverse complement strand
TGGTCGGCGGCATGACCCGCATGCCCAAGGTGCAGGAAAAGGTCAAGGAACTGTTTGGCAAAGAGCCACGCAAGGACGTGAACCCCGATGAAGCCGTGGCCGTAGGCGCTGCGATTCAGGGCCAGGTTTTGTCGGGTGACCGCAAAGACGTGCTGCTGCTCGACGTCACCCCTCTGTCTTTGGGCATCGAGACCCTGGGCGGCGTGATGACCAAGATGATCACCAAGAACACGACCATCCCGACCAAGTTTGCCCAAACCTTCTCCACCGCCGACGACAACCAGCCGGCCGTGACCATCAAGGTGTACCAGGGTGAGCGTGAAATGGCGTCTGCCAACAAGTCGCTCGGTGAGTTCAACCTGGAAGGCATTGCGCCAGCCGCACGCGGCACGCCGCAAATTGAAGTGTCGTTTGACATTGACGCCAACGGCATCCTGCACGTGGGCGCCAAAGACAAGGGCACGGGCAAAGAGAACAAGATCACCATCAAGGCCAACTCAGGTCTGACCGAAGCGGAGATCCAGCAAATGGTCAAGGACGCTGAGCTCAACGCCGCCGACGACAAGAAAAAGCTCGAACTGATCCAGACCAAGAACGAGGCCGACGCCAACGTGCACAGCGTCAAGAAGAGCCTGGCCGAATACGGTGACAAACTCGACGCGGGCGAAAAGGAAAAGATCGAAGCCGCCATCAAGGATTTGGAAGCTGTGATCAAGAGCGACGACAAGGACAGCATCGCTGCCAAGAGCGCCGCGCTGATGACCGCCAGCCAAAAGCTGGGTGAAAAAGTCTACGCCGACATGCAAGCCAAAGAGGCCGCCCAAGGTGGCGCCGCTGCCGGCCCTGCCGAAGGCGCGGCGCCTGCGGACGACAACGTGGTCGACGCGGAAGTCAAGGAAGTCAAAAAGGGCTAAGCCCCGGGCAGCCTGGGCTGCTTGAAAACCTGCCGCGTTGAACGCCATTCGGAGTTCAACGCGGCTTTTCTGTTGCTACGGAGCACCTATTCGCCATGGCCAAAAGAGATTTTTACGAGATTCTGGGCGTGCCCAAGAACGCGTCAGACGAGGAAATTAAAAAGTCCTACCGCAAGCTGGCAATGAAGTTCCACCCCGACCGCAACCAGGGTGAGGCGTCCAAAGAGGCCGAGGTCAAATTCAAAGAGGCCAAAGAGGCCTACGAGATGCTGTCCGACCCGCAAAAGCGCGCCGCCTACGACCAGCACGGCCACGCCGGGGTTGACCCGAACATGCGCGGCGGCCCCGGGGGGGGCGAAGGCTTCGGCGGTTTTGCCGAGGCCTTTGGCGACATTTTTGGCGATATGTTTGGCCAGCAGCGCGGGCGCGCCGGCGGCGGACGCCAGGTGTTTCGCGGCGGCGACCTGAGCTACGCCATGGAGCTGACACTGGAAGAAGCAGCCAACGGCAAGGACGCGCAAATCCGCATTCCGACCCAGGACAACTGCGAGGTCTGCGCCGGTTCGGGCGCCAAGCCCGGCACCCAGATCAAGTCGTGTGGCACCTGCGGCGGCGCCGGTGCGGTGCAAATGCGCCAGGGATTCTTCAGTGTGCAACAGCCCTGCCCCACCTGCCGTGGCGTGGGCAAGATCATCTCTGACCCCTGCAACGCCTGTTCGGGCCAGGGCAAGATCAAGCGCCAGAAAACCCTGGAAGTCAAAATTCCGGCCGGTATCGACGCAGGCATGCGCATCCGCAGCGCGGGCAACGGCGAGGCGGGCACCAACGGCGGCCCGGCGGGCGACTTGTACATCGAGATCCGCCTGAAAAAGCACGACATCTTTGAGCGCGATGGCGACGATCTGCATTGCACCGTGCCTGTGGGCATGGTCACGGCCGCATTGGGCGGCGAGATTGACGTGCCCACGCTGCAAGGCAAAGCGGCCATTGACCTGCCCGAAGGCACGCAGACGGGCAAGCAGTTTCGCCTGCGCGGCAAGGGCATCAAGGGCGTGCGTTCGAGCTACCCCGGCGACCTGTACTGCCACATCACGGTGGAGACGCCGGTCAAGCTCAACGAATCCCAGCGCAAGCTATTGCGCGAGTTGGAAGACTCGTTCAAAAAAGGCGGTAGCAAGCATTCGCCTTCGGGTGATAGCTGGAAAGACAAGCTCAAGGGCTTTTTTAGTTGATCCAGGCCAAGGCCTAGCGCGATAGCGCTGCGCCGCCAAGCCGCCCGGTCTATAAAGGACTTGGCGGCTTTTTTTGTGTCCTGTGGCGGGCCGGGTTTGCCGACAAGGAGCGCTATGGGCGTGCAAATCAGCTTTCTGGGCGGCGCGGACACGGTAACTGGCTCCAAGTTTTTGGTACGCCACCAAGGCGTTAACGTGCTGGTGGACTGCGGCTTGTTTCAGGGCTACAAGCAGCTGCGCCTGCGCAACCGCAGCCCGCTGCCGGTGGCGCCTGGCGACATCCATGCGGTGCTGCTGACCCACGCGCACCTGGACCACAGCGGGTATTTGCCGCTGCTGGCCAAGAGCGGCTTTCACGGCCCCGTGTATGCCAGCGCAGGCACGCGCGACCTGTGCGCGATTTTGTTGCCCGACAGCGGGCACCTGCAAGAAGAAGACGCGGCATTCGCCAACCGCCACGGCTTTTCCAAACACGCGCCGGCCCTGCCGCTCTACACCCGCCAGGACGCGTTGGACTGCCTGCCGCTGATCAAGGCCGTGCCGCAGCGCCAGGCCTTCACGCCCCTGCCGGGCTGGAAAATCACTTTTCAGCCGGCCGGGCACATCGTGGGCGCCTCGGGCATCTTGGTCGAAGTGGCGGGGCGGCGCCTGTTTTTCTCAGGTGACGTGGGGCGACCCAACGACGCGGTCATGCTGCCGCCCGACCCCCTGCCGGCCGCCGACACGCTGGTGGTGGAATCCACCTACGGCGACCGCATTCACCCGCAAGAAAACCTGCTGGCCGAACTCGGCCCCGCGCTGGCGCGCCTGGTGGCGCGCGGCGGCAAAGCGGTGCTGCCAGTCTTTGCTGTGGGCCGCGCCCAGGCGGTCTTGCACGCCATTGCCCAACTCAAGGCCCAGGGTGTGATTCCCCACGGCCTGCCGATTTTTCTGGACAGCCCGATGGCGGTGCACGCCACCCACTCTTTTACCCAGCACTTGGGCGAATACCGCCTGAGCCGCGAGGAAGTGCGCGCCATGTCGCACTGCGCCACCATGGTCTCGACCCCGGAAGAATCCAAGGGGATTGCTGCGCGCCACGGACCGATGGTGATTTTGTCGGCCAGCGGTATGGCCACGGGCGGGCGCGTGCTGCACCACCTGGAGCAGCACGTGGGCGACCACCGCAATATGGTGATCCTGACCGGCTACCAGGCGCCGGGCACGCGCGGCGCCACCCTGGCCAGCGGCGCACGCAGCGTGCGCATCCACGGCCACGATGTAGAAGTGCGGGCCGAAGTGGTGCAACTCGAATCAGCGTCCGCCCATGCGGATGCGCAGCAGCTGATGGACTGGATGCGCACCTGCCCGCAGCCGCCCGACCAGGTGTACGTGGTGCACGGCGAACTGGCAGCATCAGACGCGCTGCGCATCCGCATTGAGCGCGAGCTCAAATGGCGCGCGCTGGTGCCCGAGCACGGATCGACCTGGCCTTGCTGATCTTCTGCGCTGGTGTGTGCCCGCACGCAACCTGCCTTGCCCAAACGCCGCGCTTCCCGCCCTTAACCCCATTACCGGGTGACCCGGCCCGGCGCCAAGCCCGCTGACCGGCCACGCCAAACCGGCATACTCACGCCTCCTATCCCTCTGCCTCTAATGACACAGCCCATGCCCGCCGCGCGCTACCTGACTGCTGCTTTCTACCTTTTTGTGGACTTGCCCGACTACGCCGAGCGCCGCGCGCCCTTGCTGGACTTGTGCCTGCAGCGCCACGTCAAAGGCATGATCTTGCTGGCGCTCGAGGGCATCAACAGCACCATTGCCGGCGCGCCCGACGATGTGCGCGCGGTGCTGGCCTATCTGCGCGCCGACCCGGCTTTTGCCACGCTGGTGCACAAAGAGTCGTGGTCGGACACGGCGCCTTTTCACCGCATGAAGGTGCGGCTGAAAAAAGAGATCGTGACCATGGGCGTGCCCGGCATCAGCCCCACCACGGGCGCGGGCACCTACGTCTTGCCCGAACATTGGAACGCCCTGATCAGCGACCCCGAGGTGGTGCTGGTGGACACGCGCAACGACTACGAGGTGGACATTGGCACCTTTGCAGGCGCGCTCGACCCGCGCATCAAAACCTTTTCTGAATTACCCGCATGGGTAGAACAAGCCACAGCGCTGCAGGCGCGCGAAGGCAAGAAGCCGAAGGTCGCCATGTTTTGCACC
>CANFNE010000225.1 GCA_947448105.1 Burkholderiales bacterium | reverse complement strand
CAGGCCAGTCATCCCCGTTTGGACCGTTTGGTGGCGCAAGCAACTGCGCGCGCCGGCAGCACGCCGGGTGCGCTGGCCATGGTCTACCCCTGCGACGCGCTGGCCATGGACGCGGCTGTGCGCATTCTGGACAGCGGCATGGCGCGCCCGGTGCTCATAGGCCCCGCTGACTTGATTGCACAGGCCGCAGGCCAAGCGGGCGTGGATGTGCGCCGCTTTGAAGTGGTGGACACCGGCGCCCACGCGCCCGACGCCGCGCTGCGCGCCACCACCTTGGCGCGCAGCGGCGCGGTCAGCGCGCTGATGAAAGGCGCGCTGCACACCGACGAGCTGATGAGCGCCGTGGTCAACAAGGCCACAGGCCTGCGCGGCACTGCGCGCATCAGCCACGCCTTTGTGTTTGACCTGCCGCGCTACCCCAAGCTGCTGGCGCTGGCCGACTGTGTGGTCAACATTGCGCCGGACCTAAAAACCAAAAAAGACATTTTGGGCAACGCGGTGGCCTTGTTGCAAACGCTGGGCATTGCACACCCCAAAGTGGGCATCGTGACCGCCGTAGAAACCGTGAACCCCGCCATTCCCGCCACGCTGGACGCGCGCGACCTGGTGGCCATGGCGCAGGCCGGCGCCTGGCCCGGCGCGATTGTGGAAGGGCCGCTGGGCTTTGACAACGCGATTTCTGCCGAGGCCGCGCGCATCAAAAAAATCGACTCCAAAGTGGCCGGCGACGCCGACCTGCTGGTGGTGCCCGACCTGAATGCGGGCAACATGCTCTACAAAAGCTTCAACTACATCGGCGGGGGCGACTGCGCCGGGCTGGTGCTGGGCGCGACCGTGCCGATTGTGCTGACCTCACGCGCGGACAGCCTGCAGTCGCGCCTGGCTTCGGTGGCGCTGGCGGTGCTCAGTGCGCGCCCGGCAACCCGTCATTAGCGCCGGCCTAAAACGCCTCTGAACCAAGGATTCCTACGTGTTCAAATTTCTATCTTCCGAGCCGGTGCACCAGCCGCTGCAAGCGCCCACGCCCACAGCCGAGACCACCATCAAGTGCACCACGTGCTATATGTGCGCCTGCCGCTGCGGCATCCGCGTGCATTTGCGCGAGGGTGAGAACGGCCCCGAGGTGCGCTACATCGACGGCAACCCAAACCACCCGCTCAACCAGGGCGTGATTTGCGCCAAGGGCTCCTCGGGCATCATGAAACAGATCTCGCCCGCGCGCCTGACGCAGCCCCTGTTGCGCAAGCCCGGCAGCGAGCGTGGCGCGTCCGAGTTTGAAGCCATCAGCTGGGAAAAGGCCTACGAGATATTGACTGAGCGCTTGCAAAAAATCCGCTCCACCGACCCCAAGAAATTTGCGCTCTTTACCGGGCGCGACCAGATGCAGGCGCTGACCGGTTTGTTTGCCCGCCAGTTCGGTACGCCCAATTACGCGGCGCACGGCGGCTTTTGCTCGGTCAATATGGCGGCCGGCATGATCTACACCGTGGGCGGCAGCTTTTGGGAATTTGGCGGGCCCGACCTGGACCGCGCCAAGGTGTTTGTGATGCTGGGCACGGCGGAGGACCACCACAGCAACCCGATGAAGATTGCGCTGTCCAAGTTCAAGCGCGACGGCGGGCGCTTCATCTCGATCAACCCGATTCGCACCGGCTACTCGGCCATTGCCGACGAGTGGATTCCCATCAAGCCCGGCACCGACGGCGCGCTGTTGATGGCGCTCTTGCATGTGCTGATCCAAACCGACCAGATCGACCACGCCTTCTTGAAGCGCTTTACCAACGCACCCCAACTCGTGGTGCTGGACGAAGGTGCGCGCGAAGGACTGTTTGCCTTTGACGCCAACCCCGAAAAAGGCCCGCCGGGCGACGGCCGCAACCCGCACAACAAGCTGATCTTTGACAAGACCAGCGGCACGGTGTTGAACGCCTATCCCGAAGGCATTGCCGACGGCTGCGACCCGGCCTTAGAGGCGCCGCCCGAGGGCTTCTTCACCCTGGCCGACGGCACGCGCGTGACCCCGGCTTTTCAGCTGCTGCGCGACCGTGTGGCGACTTGCACGCCCGAATGGGCAGCGGCCATTACCGGCATTGACGCCGCGCGCATCGTCAAGCTCGCCCACGAGATGGGCGACGCCGCTTTGACGCAGGCGTTTGAGTTGCCCATTCCCTGGACCGACGCCTGGGGCAAAGTGCACCCAACCACGCAGGCGCGGCCTTTGGCCTTTCACGCCATGCGCGGGCTGGCGGCGCATTCCAACGGCTTTCAGACCGTGCGTGCGCTTGCCGTGCTGATGAGCGTGCTGGGCACCATTGACGCGCCCGGTGGCTTTAGACACAAGGCGCCCTACCCGCGCCACATCGTGCCCAATTACCGGGCCTTTAATTCGCCCGAAATGATCCAGCCCAACACGCCGCTCAACGCCGCGCCGCTGGGTTTTCCGGCCCACCCGGACGAGCTGGCCATCAACCCCGACGGCACGCCGATTCGCATTGACCACGCCTTCTCCTGGGAGCATCCGCTCTCGGCCCACGGCATGATGCACAACGTGATCACCAACGCGGCCAAGGGCGACCCGTATCGCATCGACACGCTGATGGTCTTCATGGCCAATATGGCCTGGAACAGTTCCATGAACACCATGGGCGTGCGCGAAATGCTCAACCGCAAGGACGAAAAGGGCGAGCACGTGATTCCGTTTTTGGTGGTGTGCGACGCCTTCCAAAGCGAGACCGTGGCCTTTGCCGATCTGGTGCTGCCCGATACCACCTACCTGGAACGCCACGACGTGATGGGCATGCTGGACCGCCCGATCTCGGAATTTGACGGCCCGGTGGACTCGGTGCGCATTCCGGTGGTCAAACCCCTGGGCGAATGCCGACCTTTCCAGGAAGTGCTGATTGAGCTGGCCGGGCGCCTCAAATTCCCCGCCTTCACCACCGCCGAAGGTGGGCGCAAATTCACCGGATACCCGGACTTTGTAGTGAACTTTCAGCCGCAGCCCGGCATCGGCTTTTTGATGGGCTGGCGCGGCAAAGATGGCGACCAACATTTGCGCGGTGAGCCCAACCCCAAGCAGTGGGAAGCCTACGAAAAGAACGACTGCGTGTTCCAGTACCACATGCCGCAGACCATGCACTACATGCGCAACTGGAACCGGGAATATTTGGACTTTGCCAAAGACAAAGGCTGGCGCCAAAAGAACGACCCGGTACAGCTCGCCATTTACTCGGACACGCTGCAGGCCTTTCGCCTGGCCGCCCAAGGCAAGTCCGAAGGCCGCCAACCGCCTGAGCACCTGCGCGAGCGCATAGCCACCTACTTTGATCCGCTGCCC
Organism: Burkholderiales bacterium; assembly: GCA_947448105.1. Lineage (GTDB taxonomy): Bacteria > Pseudomonadota > Gammaproteobacteria > Burkholderiales > Burkholderiaceae_C > Allorhodoferax. The sequence goes on along the minus strand of CANFNE010000225.1, from coordinate 1,033 downwards.
TTTTGGTACGCGCCGCTCGAAGAAGACGCCACCGATCTCGCGGCCTACCCGCTCAACGCCATTACCCAGCGGCCCATGGCGATGTACCACTCGTGGGATTCGCAAAACGCCTGGCTGCGCCAGATCCACAGCCACAACTACCTGCATGTGAACCCGCGCACCGCGCAGGCCGCAGGCATTGCCGACGGTGGCTGGGCCTGGGTGGAAAGCCAATGGGGCCAGGTGCGCTGCATGCTGCGCTACAGCGAAGCGGTAGAGCCGGGCACGGTTTGGACCTGGAACGCCATCGGCAAGGCCGACGGCGCCTGGCAACTCGCCCCCGGCGCGGACGAGGCGCGCAAGGGCTTTTTGCTCAACCACCTGATCTCCGAAGAGCTGCCCATGCAAGGCACGGCCAGCGGGCGCATCAGCAACTCCGACCCCATCACGGGACAAGCCGGCTGGTACGACGTGCGCGTGCGCATCCGCCCGGCCGAGCCCGAAGAACCACAAGAGACCTTTCCGCAAATCACCAGCATGCCCGCAGTGCCCGGCGTACTGGGCAAGGCGGCGCAGGTGCTCACCTACTTTGCCGGAAAGAAGAAACCATGATCCAGTGGCTCAAAGACCTGCTGCAGTCCAACCTGGTAGAGAGCAGCCCTGGTGCGCGCGCCAGCATGCCTGCTGCGCCCACCCCTCCCAAGCGGGTGCGCGCCGAACAGGGCGAGACGCTGGCCAAGCAACTCGCGCTGGTGATTGACCTCAATGTCTGCGTGGGTTGCCACGCCTGTGTCACCTCTTGCAAGCAATGGAACACCTCGGGCAGCGCAGGTCCCTTGGCCGACTTTGCGCCCTATGGCGCCAACCCCACCGGCACCTTTTTCAACCGGGTGCAAACCTATGAGGCCGGCGAGTTTCCGGGCACCGACACCATCCACTTTCCCAAAAGCTGCCTGCACTGCGAAGACCCGCCCTGCGTGCCAGTCTGCCCCACGGGCGCGAGCTACAAGCGCGCGGAAGACGGCATCGTGCTGGTGGATTACGACAAATGCAT
>CANFNE010000224.1 GCA_947448105.1 Burkholderiales bacterium | reverse complement strand
GGTACACAAGCCGCCGGTGATCGTGCTCGACGAACCTACGGCCGGCGTGGACGTAGAACTGCGCCAGACGCTCTGGCAGTTCATCGCCAAACTCAACAAGCAAGGCCACACCGTGCTACTGACCACGCATTACCTGGAAGAGGCCGAGGCCCTGTGCGGACGCATCGCCATGCTCAAGTCCGGCCGCATCGTGGCGCTGGACCACACCAGTACGCTGCTCAAGGCGGCGTCGAGCAATGTGCTGCGCTTCAAGGTCGATGGTGACTTGCCCCCCGCGCTGGCCGCGCAAGCGCGCGTGACGGGGCGTATCGTGCAGTTCCCCGCGCACGATGCACTGGAAATCGAACACTTTCTGGCCGCCGTGCGCGAGTCCGGCCTGACCGCCCAAGACGTTGAAATTCGCAAGGCCGATTTGGAAGACGTGTTTTTGGACGTGATGCAAAAGCATTCGGGTGTTGCAGCCCCTGCGGGAGTAGCAGCATGAGCGCCGCCGGGCCGTCCCAAGGCGCGAAGGCCCCCTTGGGGGGCAGCGCACGACGCGAAGCGCGAAGCGTGGGGGTTTTATGAACGGCTGGCAAACCCTGCTTTACAAAGAAGTGCTGCGCTTTTGGAAAGTTGCGTTTCAAACCATTGCTGGCCCGGTGCTCACCGCCATGCTTTACCTGCTGATCTTTGGCCACGCGCTGGAAGACCACGTCAAGGTCTACGACCAGGTGAGTTACACCGCGTTTTTGGTGCCCGGCCTGGCCATGATGAGCTTGCTGCAAAACAGCTTTGCCAACAGTTCTTCCTCGCTCATCATGAGCAAGGTGATGGGCAACCTGGTCTTCATCATGCTCACGCCGTTGTCGTATTGGCACTGGTTTGTGGCCTATGTGGGCGCAGCGGTGGTACGCGGCCTGGTGGTGGGGGCGGGCGTGTTTGCGATATCTGCGCTGTTTACGCACATTAGTTTTGCCCAGCCCTTGTTTATCGTGGCGTTTGCGGTGATGGGCGCCGCGCTCATGGGCACGCTGGGCTTGATTGCTGGTCTGTGGGCCGAAAAGTTTGACCAGCTTGCGGCCTTTCAGAACTTTGTGGTCATGCCCATGACGTTTTTGAGCGGCGTGTTTTATTCCATCCATTCACTGCCAGCGTTTTGGCAGGGCGTGAGCCACTTCAACCCGTTTTTCTACATGATTGATGGCTTTCGCTATGGCTTTTTTGGCGTGAGCGATGTCTCGCCCTGGCTCAGTTTGAGTGTGGTGGGTGTGGCGCTGGTGCTGGTGGCCGGTATTGCGCTGCAGCTGCTGCGCAGCGGCTACAAAATCCGCAGCTGATATTTTTGAACGGATTTTCCCCATGACTGCCGACCAACTCCAAGCCCTGATTACCGCAGGTTTGCCCTGCGACCATTGCGCGCTCGAAGGCGATGGCCGCCATTGGTACGCCACCATCGTGTCGGGCGCCTTTGAGGGCAAGCGCCTGATTGGGCGCCACCAGATGGTGTACGCCACCCTGGGCGCGCGCATGCAGACCGACGAGGTGCACGCCTTGTCAATGAAAACCTATACCCCGGCCGAATGGGCGCAGCAATCGGCCTGAGCCCATCTACAAGACCATGGACAAATTACTCATACGCGGCGGGCGCAGCCTGCAAGGCACGGTGCCGATTTCCGGTGCTAAAAATGCCGCCTTGCCCGAACTCTGCGCCACGCTGCTCACCGCCGACCCGGTGAGGCTGCGCAATGTGCCGCGCCTGCAAGACGTGTCGACCATGCTCAAGCTGATTCGCCACATGGGCGTGCAGATGGAGCAGCACGCAGACGGCAGCGTGAGTGCCAACGCGGGCGGCCTGAACCTGCCCGAAGCCCCTTATGAGCTGGTGAAAACCATGCGCGCCTCGGTGCTGGCGTTGGGCCCCTTGCTGGCGCGCTTTGGCCACGCCAAAGTGTCGCTGCCCGGCGGCTGCGCCATTGGCTCGCGTCCGGTGGACCAGCACTTGAAAGGCCTGGCCGCCATGGGCGCCGAAATTGCGGTGGAACACGGCTATATGCTGGCGCGCGTGGGCGGCGGGCGCAAGCGCCTCAAGGGTGCGCGCATCACCACCGACATGGTGACCGTCACCGGAACGGAAAACTTCTTGATGGCCGCCGCGCTCGCCGAGGGCGAAACCATTTTGGAGAACGCCGCGCAAGAGCCCGAGATTCCCGACCTGGCTGAAATGCTGATCGCCATGGGCGCGCGCATTGAGGGCCACGGCAGCAGCCGCATTCGCATCCAGGGCGTCGAAGCCCTGCATGGCTGCGACCACCAGGTGGTGGCCGACCGCATTGAGGCGGGCACCTTTTTGTGCGCGGTGGCGGCTACCGGCGGTGACGTGGTGCTGCAACACGGCCGCGCCGACCATTTGGACGCGGTGATCGAAAAGCTACGCGCGGCCGGCGCCACGGTGACGGCGGTCGAGGGCGGCATTCGTGTGCAGTCCAGCGGGCGCTTGCAGGCCCAGGGTTTTCGCACCACCGAATACCCGGGTTTCCCGACCGATATGCAGGCGCAGTTCATGGCGCTCAATTGCATTTCGCACGGTGCGTCCAAGGCCACCGAGACGATTTTTGAGAACCGCTTCATGCACGTCAACGAGCTGGTGCGCCTGGGCGCCAACATCCAGATTGAGGGCAAAGTGGCGCTGGTGCAAGGCGTGGCCGCACTCTCGGGCGCGACCGTCATGGCCACCGATTTGCGCGCTTCGGCCTCGCTGGTGATTGCCGGCCTGGTAGCCCAGGGCGAAACCGTGGTCGAGCGCATCTACCACCTCGACCGCGGCTACGACCAGATGGAATCCAAGCTGCGCGGCATTGGCGCCGATATTGAACGCATCAAATAAGGCGGCGCTTTGCACCGCCACCCCACTAAAAACGAGAACCGCATGATCACGATTGCCTTGTCCAAAGGCCGCATTTTTGAAGAAACGCTGCCGCTCTTGCGCGCCGCTGGCATCGAGGTGCTGGACGACCCGGAAAAATCGCGCAAGCTGATTTTGGACACCAACCACGCAGACGTGCGCGTGCTGGTGGTGCGCGCCACCGACGTGCCCACCTACGTACAGTTTGGCGGCGCCGACATGGGCATTACCGGCAAAGACACGCTGCTCGAACACGGCGGTGACTGGGGCAGCGCCACCAGTGGCGCGGGCTTGTTCCAGCCGCTGGATTTGCAAATTTCCAAATGCCGCATCAGTGTGGCCGTGCGCGCCGACTTTGACTACGCCCACGCGGTGCGCCAAGGCGCACGCCTGAAAGTGGCGACCAAGTACGTGGCCATTGCGCGCGAGTTTTTTGCCACCAAGGGCGTGCACGTAGACCTGATCAAGCTCTACGGCAGCATGGAACTCGCGCCCCTGGTGGGCATGGCCGACGCCATCGTGGACTTGGTGTCTACCGGCAACACGCTCAAGGCCAATAATTTGGTCGAGGTCGAGCACATCATGGACATCAGCGCGCGGCTGGTGGTCAACCAAGCCGCTCTGAAGCTCAAGCGCGAGCCGATCCGCAACATCATCAACGCCTTTGCCAGCGCGATCGGCACGGCCTGAATCTGACCATGACCCTCACCGCCACACCCGCGCGCCTGTCCACCCAGGACGCCGATTTTGAGGCCCGGTTCCAAGCCCGCCTGCATTGGTCAGCCGACACCGACGCCGCCATCGAGCTGCGCGTGGCCGACATCCTGGCCGATGTGCAGCAGCGCGGCGACGCCGCCGTGCTGGACTACACCGCCCGCTTTGACGGGCTGAGCGCAGGCGCCGTGTCCGCGCTGGAACTCACCCAGGCTGAGTTGAAGGCCGCGTTTGACGCCATTCCGCAGGCCCAGCGCCAGGCGCTGGAATTTGCCGCTGCGCGGGTGCGCAGCTACCACGAGGCGCAAAAACAGGCCTGCGGCCAAAGCTGGAGCTACCGTGACGCCGAGGGCACGCTCTTGGGTCAAAAAGTCACGCCGCTGGACCGTGTGGGCATTTACGTGCCTGGCGGCAAGGCGGCCTACCCGTCGAGCGTGCTGATGAACGCCATTCCCGCCCACGTGGCCGGGGTGGGCGAAATCATCATGGTCGTGCCCACGCCGCAGGGGGTGAAAAACCCGCTGGTGCTGGCGGCGGCCTATGTGGCCGGTGTGAGCCGCGCTTTTACCGTAGGTGGCGCGCAGGCCGTGGCCGCACTGGCCTATGGCACGGCGACCATTCCTGCCGTTAACAAAATTACCGGTCCGGGCAACGCCTATGTGGCGGCGGCCAAGCGCCGGGTGTTTGGCACCGTGGGCATTGACATGATTGCCGGCCCCAGCGAAATCTGGGTGCTGGCCGACGGCAGCACGCCGCCCGACTGGGTGGCCATGGACTTGTT
>CANFNE010000223.1 GCA_947448105.1 Burkholderiales bacterium | reverse complement strand
GGCACCACGTCGGCAATCAACCAGCCGGTGTTGCTGGGTTTGAGCGGCTCAATGTCAGCCATCAGCAGGCAAACCCCGGCGCGCGTGGCCACCGTGGGGCGCAACTCGCACATGCAGTGGCTGGGCACCAGCCGGCAGCCCGGGCAACGCGCGCCCTTGATGCCGCCGCGCGCCAGAAAGGGTTTGGAGCTGCGCGCCAGACGGGCGGCGCGCAGGCGGGACACGGCGTGGGGTGGGGGCGATGTGACGAGAAAGGGTTCGGGAAAGGTATCGAGCATTGGGGCTAAGGGTACACGGGGCTTGCCTAGACCGAAGCAAGAAAACACACCCAGCACACTATTGCTGAATTACAGCAATACAGATAAACTGCATCTATGCAAGCCATACTCACCATGAACAGCCGCGGCGTGGTCACGCTGCCCGCCAAACTGCGCCAAGCCATGGGGCTAAAGGCCGACGACCCCTTGATCGCCGAAACCACGCCACAAGGACTGTTGCTCCGCCCGGCTATTACTTTGCCGCTGGAGATATACACCGATCAACGCCTTGCGGAATTTGACCAGACCGAGGCCGAGCTCGCCGCTGTGCTGCCTGGGCTGCAACTCCCACGCTAAGGCCCATTTGCCCGGTAACTGTGCGTGCGCATTTTTCTGGACGCCAACATCCTGTTTTCTGCTGCCCGCTCCGCTGGTGCAGTTCGCCAATTGGTGCAGGCCCTGCACGCGGGCGGCCACAGCCTGGTTGCCGACGCCTATGTCGCAGAAGAAGCGCGCCGCAACCTTGCCAGCAAAGCCCAGGCCGATGCACTAGGGTTTTTGCAGGCACTGCTGGCTCAGATGGAAGTAAGCCCGGTGCAGCACCTGCCAAGTGCTTCAACCACGTTGCAATGGCTGCCCGAAAAAGACCGCCCTGTCCTGCTCGCTGCCATCGCCCTGCGCTGCAGCGCTTTGGTCACCGGAGACCGCACGCACTTTGGGCCCGCATATGGCCAAAGCTGGGAGGGTGTTACGGTGTATTCGCCCGCTCAGCTGGCGCTGGCGCTGTTTCCGGCGAAGGTTTAGCGCCCTCAGGCCAGCGCACGCTGCCCCGGTAAGCGTGCCAAGTGGCGTGGCCCAGCCAGGGGCCCACCACCAGCAGGCCCGCGCCCCAGGGCAAGAGCGCAAGCAGCACCAGGGCTGTCAGCAGCACGCCCCACAAAATCATGACGCCCAGGTTGGTAAACACCACCTGCAAGCTGGTGATGGCCGCTGAGATTGCGTCGGTATCGCGGTCCAAAATCATGGGGATGGACACTGCGGCGGTCGCAAACACCAGGCCGGCAAAGCCGCTGCCCACGATCAGGTAGGCCACCAAAAACTCCCAGTTCTCGGGGTTGAACACCGCTTGAACCACGCCGGTGGTGGAAGGCATGCCGGTGTTAAAGAACACCGCAAACACCACCAGGGATGCGCGGCCCCACAGCAATTCCAGCACGATCAGCACCAAGACCAGCAGGCCCATGCTGCGCAGGTTGGTGCGCCAGCAGGTCAGCGAATGGCCCAGTTGCGGGGTTCGCCCGGCCTCGTGGCAGCGGCTTGCGTCGTACAAACCCATGGCCAAAAATGGCCCGACCAACAGGCAGCCCGAGGCCATAGAGATGACATATTCCGGCGAATTGCGAAACACCGCGCCCAAAAGCACCGCCATGGCCCAAAAACACAGACCATAGAAAAGCGCGATGCCCTTGGCCTGGCGAACATCGTGCCAGCCGCGCCCCAGCCAGACCAGGGGGTCGCGCCACTGCAGCGCGGCGACCTCGTTGCCCAGCGTGTAGGGCGGCGGCGGCTCGTAGGGCGCAGATGCGGTGTCCGAAGGTTCGAGGCTAGGGGTCATCGCGCCAGCTTAGGCGCCGACCCGGCCTCCCGCAATGGGGGAAATCACCAAGCGAGGCGGGTGTTAGGGATCCATCGCCGCCGAAGGCGGGTTATCAATCAGCGCTTTAAGGATGTGCAAGCCCGCCTCCAACTGCTCCACCGACGCCGGGGCGTTCAGGCTGATGCGAATGGCGTGGGGCGCGGGTGAGCGGCCTACGGCAAAGTGGTCGGCGGTGCGCACCAGCACGCCGGCCTGGCGCAGGGCGGCGGCAAACTGGCCGGCGCGCCAGGGCTCGGGCAGGGGAAGCCAAATCAGCGGGAACTCGGCGTCGGTCTTGAAGTCCAGGCCATGCAGGACCGCGCGCGCGCAATCCAGGCGCTCGGCCGTCATGGCGCGTTGCTGGGCGATCAGGCTTTCCATGGCGCCGCTTTCCAGCCAGCGGGTGGCAATCTCGGGCAGCAGGGGCGCGACCATCCAGCTGTCGGCCCGCATGCTGGCCGCAAACTTGCTCAGCCAGGCCGGGGCGGCTTCCACATAGCCCACGCGCAGGCCCGGTGCCAGCACTTTGGAAAAACTGCTCAGCAAAAACGACTGCTCGGGCAGCCAAGTCGACAAGGCGGGCAAGGGCTTGGCTTGCATCGCCGCGTGCACGCAGTCCTCAATGATGAACATGCCATGCGTGCGCATGACGGCGGCCACCGCTTCGCGCCGCGCCATGGACATGGTCGCGCCCGTGGGGTTGTGCAGCGTGGGCGCGCAGTAGACAAACTTGGTGTCAAAGGTCTTGGCCGCGCGCTCCAGTGCCTGGGGCACCATGCCTTGCTCGTCGGTCTCTACCCCGATGAGCTGCAGGCGCATGGAGCGCGCCAGCGCCTGCAAACCGGGGTAGCTGAGCGACTCGGTCAGCACCGCGTCGCCCGGGCGCGCCACGGTGCGCAGCACGCAGGCCAGGCCGTGCTGGGCGCCGTGGGTCACCATCACGCGGTTCCACTGGCCGCTGGTGCCAAAGCGGCGCAGCCATTGGGCACCCGCCTCGCGGTGGCGGCGCATGCCGGTCTCGCTTTGGTAGCTCAGCACCTGGCGCATGAGTTCGGCGTCTGTGGCCAGGCTTTGGAAGGCCTCGTGCAGCGCGCTGGACTCGTCTCCGACCATGGCCACGTTGTGCGCCAGGTCGATGGGCTGCTGGTCGGACGCATCGCTCGCTGGCACATGCTCGACCGAGCGCACATAGGTGCCGTCGCCCACGCGGGCGGTGGCCAGGCCCTGGCGTTCCAAAATGGCATAGGCGCGGCTGATGGTGCCGGTGGTCACGCCCAGACGGTGCGCCAGATTGCGCTGGGGCGGCAGCTTTTCGCCCATGGGTACCTGGCCGTTCAATATGGCCTGGGCCAGGTCTTCGGCAATCGACTGGTACTTGGGCTTGCTGCCATCGCCCAGGCTGGCGGTGGAAATCAGTTGTTCAAAGGACATAGGGCGGCATTTGATCGGGCAATTACTTTATTTGAACGCATTGATGGCATCCAATCCATTGCATAGTATCCACGCAGTCGCTGCGCACGCCCCAGTACAGCGCAGATCACCCCCAAGGCCCGCCCCGCGCCATACTCGCAGCCCATGAACGAATACGACTACATCATCGTCGGCGCCGGATCGGCAGGCTGCGTGCTGGCCCACCGCCTGAGCGCCAGCGGCACCGACCGGGTGCTGCTCTTGGAGGCCGGTGGCTCGGACCGCAGCCCCCTGATTCAGGTGCCCCTGGGCTATGGCCTGACCTTCTCTGACCCCAAATACAACTGGATGTACACCACCGAGCCCGACGCGGCTTTAGGCGGACGCAGCTCCTTTTGGCCGCGCGGCAAGGTGCTTGGCGGCAGCAGCTCGCTCAACGCCATGGTCTACATGCGCGGCCAGCACGCCGATTACGACGAATGGCGCGACGCCGGCAACCCCGGCTGGGGCTGGAACGATGTGCTGCCCTATTTCAAAAAATCCGAAGACCATGTCTGGGGCGCCTCCGAACACCACGGCGCCGGGGGCGAACTAGCTGTGAGCGACTTTGCCGACCAGGTGCATCCGCTGTGCGAGCGCTTTCTGCAGGCCGGTGAGGCGCTGGGCTACGGCCGCACCGCGGACTTCAACGGCGCGCGCAAAGAAGGTTTTGGCCTCTGGCAGATGACGATTCGCAAGGGCGTGCGCGCCTCGGCGTCCAACGCCTTTTTGCGCCCGGCCATGGGCCGCAGCAATTTGACGGTATTGACCCACGCACTGGTCCAGCGCGTGCTGCTGCAGGGGCGCGAGGCCGTGGGCGTGGAATGCGTCGTAAACGGCACCCAACAGCAATTCAAGAGCCGCAAGGAAGTCATTTTGTGCGGCGGGGCCATCAACTCGCCCCAGCTTTTGCAGCTCTCGGGCCTGGGCGACGCCGCGTTGCTGGCCGCCAAGGGCGTGCCCCTGGCGCACCACTTGCCCGCCGTAGGCCAGGGCCTGCAAGACCATTTGTGCGTGTCTTACTTCTTCAAGTCCAAGGTGCCCACGCTGAACAACACGCTGGGCCCCT
>CANFNE010000222.1 GCA_947448105.1 Burkholderiales bacterium | reverse complement strand
GCACGCCAAAGCCCTGGGCCTGCAGGTGCTGGTGACCGACCACCACCTGCCAGGCGCTGCCCTGCCCGACGCCGACGTCATCGTCAACCCGAATCAGCCCGGCTGCACTTTCGAGAGCAAGGCCCTGGCCGGTGTGGGCGTGGTGTTTTACGTGCTGTTGGCGCTGCGCAGCGAATTGCGCTCGCGCGGCGTTTTTGCTACCGCCACACAGCCTAAATTAGATGCGCTGCTGCCACTCGTCGCCCTGGGCACGGTGGCCGACGTGGTGCGCCTGGACGCCAACAACCGCCGCCTGGTGGCCCAAGGGCTTAAGCGCGTGCGGGCGCTGGCCATGCCCCAGGGGCTGGCAGCGCTGTTTGTGGCTTCGGGCCGCCAGGCGGCCAAGGCCACGACGTTTGACTTTGGCTTTGCCCTGGGGCCCCGCATCAATGCTGCGGGCCGCCTATCGGACATGACGCTCGGCATCGAATGCCTGCTGACCGATGACCCGTCGCGCGCGGATGAGCTGGCGCGCACGCTAGACGGCATCAACCGCGAACGCCGGGTGATTGAGGGCGATATGCGCGAACAAGCGATGCTGGTGGCCGAATCGCTCTTTGACGAGGGCGACGAACCACCACCGGCCATTTGCGTGTTTGACCCGGATTTCCATGAAGGCGTGGTCGGCATCGTGGCCTCGCGCATCAAAGACAAGCTGCACCGCCCTACCTTTGTGTTTGCCGCCAGCCAGGCGCCGGGCAAGGAACACGAACTCAAAGGCTCGGGACGTTCGATTCCCGGATTTCATCTGCGCGACGCGCTCGACCTGGTGGCCAAGCGCTACCCGGGCGTGCTGCTGCGCTTTGGCGGCCACGCCATGGCGGCGGGCTGCACCGTGGCGGAGGAGCATTTCGACACCTTCGAACAAGGCCTGAACGAAGTCGCCCACGAGTGGCTAGACGCCGCCACCCTGCAGCGCCGCCTGGCCACCGACGGCCCGCTCTTGCCCGCCTACCGCCGCGTGGATTTGGTGGACACCTTGCACGAGGCCGTCTGGGGCCAGGGCTTTGCCGCACCCACCTTCAGCGAAGAGGTGGAAGTAATTTCGCAGCGCCTGGTGGGTGAAAAACACCTGTCGCTCAAGCTCAAGCACCAGGGCGAACCGGTAGACGCCATCTGGTTCGGCCACACCGAGCCCCTGCCCGCCAAAGTGACCATGGCCTTTCGCCTGGACGCCGATGAATGGAACGGCGTGCGGCGGGTCAAGTTTTTTGTCGAAGGTGTGCAGGACTGAGCGGCGCCTGCCGGGAGCGGAGAAAAGGCGCTACTTCCAGCGAACCGGCTCAATCTCCACCGTGTTGCGGTCGTCGCTGAGCGTCAGGGCGCCTTCTTGCACGGTGGCTTGCAGCTGCATGCTGCGCTGGGCCAGGGGAATCAGGGCTTGGGACGCCAGGGTGGGAATGCGGTAAACGCGCAGGTTTTTGGGGCGGCTGAGTTTGGCCTCCATCGTGCGCCACCACACTTCCGCCGCGTGGTTAAAGCAATACAAGACCACCTGGTCGGCCTTGCCGCAGGCTTTGATCAGTGGTTTGTCTTCGGGCTGGCCTACTTCCATCCAGAGCTTGATTTGACCGGTAAAGTCGCGCAGCCAGACGTCGGGCTCGTCCACGTCCGACAGGCCGGCACCAAAAGCCAGCGTCCCGTCGCCGCCGCACACGGTTTGGAGTTCGTGGGCATGCAGCGCCAGGGCGACTAAGCGCACCATCATGCGTTCGTCGGTTTCACTGGGGTGGCGCGCCAGCATCATGGCGTGGTCGGCGTAGTAGCTGTGGTCGATGTCTGCAATTTGCAGATGGGCTTTGAAGATTGTTGATTTAATGGCCATGGGTCGATTGTGACGGATGCCTTTGGCGCCGCCCCTACCGCGGTGCCGCTGTCAGAATGGCGCCACCCTGCCCGCCCCTTCTTTTCACCATCGCCCTTGAACACCAACATGACCCCACATACGCTCACGATTTTGACTGGCGCCTCACGCGGCATGGGCCACGCCATGGCCGACCAGCTACTGCAAAGCGGCGCCCATCTCTTGTGCATTTCGCGCCAAACCAATCCTGAACTGGCCGCGCTGGCCCAGGCGCGCGGCGCGGTGCTCGCGCAATGGAGTGCCGACCTCGCCGACGCCGCCCCGGTGGCCCAGCGCCTGGCCGATTGGCTCGCGGCGCTCGACCCGGCTTCTGTAAAAAGCGCCACGCTGGTCAACAACGCCGGGGTCATTCCTGCCATCACGCCGCTGCGCGACAACACGGCCGCCGATCTGGCCAACGCGCTGCGTGTCGGCTTGGAGGCGCCCATGCAACTGTGCGCCGCCTTTTTGCACGCCACCCAGGGCTGGAAATTGCCCCGCAAGGTGCTCAATATTTCCTCAGGCTTGGGCCGCAGGGCCATGGCGTCGTCCGCGCCGTATTGCGCGGCCAAGGCGGGTATGGACCATTTCACGCGATGTCTGGCACTCGACGAGGCCTTGCAGGCGAATGGCGCACGGGTGTGTTCCCTGGCGCCGGGCGTGATTGACACGGATATGCAAGTGCAACTGCGCGGCGCCGACCCCCGGGCCTTTCCAGACTTGGCCAACTTTGCCGGTCTGCACGCCCAGGGCCAACTCGCCAGCCCGGCGCTTGCGGCGCAGCGGGTGTTGGCCTATCTGGCGCGCGCCGATTTCGGCGCAAACCCGGTGGCCGATGTGCGAGACGCCGCCTGAAGTATCAGTAAACCTCGGGCACGATCATGGACTGCGGCACCGGATGGCGCTCGTAGTCCTCGTGGCGCACTCGCTCTGGAACCACCACCTGGGGGTGTACTACCTCTTCGTAAGGCATTTGCTGCAGCAGGTGGTGAATGCAGTTCAGGCGTGCTTTTTTCTTGTCAACCGCCTGCACGATCCACCAGGGCGCCTCAGGAATATGGGTGCGTTCCAACATGATCTCTTTGGCGCGGGTGTAGTCTTCCCAACGGCTGCGGGATTCCAGGTCCATGGGGCTGAGCTTCCACTGCTTGAGGGGGTCGTGGATGCGGCCTAAGAAGCGCGAATACTGCTCGTCGTCCGAAATAGAAAACCAGTATTTGATGACCTGGATGCCCGATCTCACCAGCATTTTTTCGAATTCGGGCACGGTGCGGAAAAACTCTTCGTATTGCTCGTCGTTGCAAAAGCCCATCACCCGCTCGACGCCCGCGCGGTTGTACCAGCTGCGGTCAAAAAGCACGATTTCACCGGCCGCGGGCAGGTGGGACACATAGCGCTGGAAGTACCACTGGGTGCGCTCGCGGTCATTGGGCGCGGGCAAAGCTGCCACCCGGCAGACGCGTGGATTGAGCCGCTGGGTAATGCGCTTGATGGCGCCGCCCTTGCCTGCGGCATCGCGCCCCTCAAACAACACCACCACTTTGTGACCGGTATGCATCACCCAATCTTGCAGCTTGACCAGCTCGCCCTGCAGGCGAAACAGCTCGCGGAAGTACATTTTTCGGGTGTCCTGGTCCGCCTGGGTGGGAGCGTCCAGGCCGCTGGAGTGGCCGTCGTCGAGCTCCATTTCCAGTTCTTCGTCAAAGCTGTCGAGCATGTCGCTGCGGATGCGGCGTATCAGTTCGTCGGTGGGTTTGGTCATGCGCGGCTCCAGTCAAATACGTGTTGGCAAGCAGGCTACCCCTCAAATATTTCATAAATGTGTCATTGAAATGACTGCGCTGTGGGCCGCGCGTAAGCCCGATGTAGCGATTGACCGTCACACTGCAAGGACTTGGCGCTGTGCGCCTGCTGCCTCAACCACTTATCAAAGGAAACAAAACCATGTCCCGTGAAGTTGTAGTCGTCAGTGCCGTGCGCACTGCTATTGGCACGTTTGGCGGCAGTTTGAAAGACATCGCCCCGACCGATCTCGCCGCCCAGGTGGTGCGCGAATCGCTGTCGCGCGCCCAGGTCGACGGCAAGGACGTGGGCCATGTGGTGTTTGGCCACGTGGTCAACACCGAACCCAAAGACATGTATTTGTCCCGCGTGGCGGCCATCCATGGCGGCTGCGCCGAGGGCACGCCGGCATTTAACGTCAACCGCCTGTGCGGCTCGGGCCTGCAGGCCATCATCAGTGCCAGCCAAAGCATTTTGCTGGGCGACGCGGACGTAGCCATTGGCGGCGGGGCGGAGAACATGAGCCGCGCGCCGTACGCCTCGCTCAATATGCGCTGGGGCGCACGCATGGGGGACACCAAGATGGTGGACATGGTGGTGGGCGCTTTGCATGACCCCTTCCACACCATCCACATGGGCGTAACTGCCGAGAACATCGCCGCCAAGTGGGGGATTAGCCGCGAGCAGCAAGACGCGCTGGCGGTGCAAAGCCACAACCGCGCCCAGCACGCCAGTGAATCTGGCTACTTCAAAAGCCAGATCGTGCCCG
>CANFNE010000221.1 GCA_947448105.1 Burkholderiales bacterium | reverse complement strand
GCAAGCGCCGCCCGAGGTGGTCAGCGCCTTTGCGCGCTTGGCGCAGGCTGGCAACTGATTCAGGCCTGGGTGCCTGCGCGCGCGGTTGCTGCGCGCCTAGCTTGCTTTGCGCAAGCGCGCCCGTTCCATGGCCGCCAGAATCACGGCTTTTTTGTGGTCCAGCACGGCCGGGTCGGTAATGCGGGAGTGGGAGGCCATGTCAGCGAGCTTGTCCTGGGCTTGCGCTGCCTTGGCGGCGCTGTGCGCTAACTTGGCGCTGGCGCGCCGCGTGCCTGCGGCGCTGTAGCGCTGGCGTGCCGTGTCTGCCAGGGCGGGTGACCAGGCGTTCCAGCCGGTGGGTGGGTTTTGATCCACGGCACCGGCAGACGCTGCCACCGTTTCCAGCTTGATGCAGTCCACCGGACACACCGGCAAACACAGTTCGCAGCCCGTGCAGTACGTCTCGATGACCGTGTGCATGCGCTTGTTGGTGCCAAAAATGGCGTCGGTGGGGCAGGCCTCGATGCACAAGGTGCAGCCGATGCACCAGGCCTCGTCAATAAAGGCGACGGTGCGCGGGCCTTCTACGCCAAATTCCGGGTTCAGTGGCTTGGGCGCCACCTGCATCAATGCAGCCAGCCGCTCCACACCCACTTCGCCACCGGGCGGGCACTGGTTGATGTCGGCCAGACCCTGCGCCATGGCCTGTGCATAGGCCGCGCAGTCCGGGTAGCCGCAGCGGGTGCACTGGGTTTGGGGGAGCGCGTCAAGCAGCCGGCTGGCCAATACGCCTAAGCCGGTCTGCTTGGGCATTACTTGGCCTGAGGGGCCTTTTTGGCAGCCACGGTGGGCGCTGCTTTGGCCTTGACGGGCGCCGCATTCACCGAGGCAGCCTTGGCAGCGCTCGCTTTTTTAGCCACTTTGGCCGCGGGCAGCTTGCTTGCTACCGTCTTGGCGGGTTCCAGAGCCAGCGTGGCTTGCGCCGGTGCTTTTTCTGCTGCCACCGTCACGGGCGCGGCTTGCACATCAACCACAACGGCGGGCAAAGCAGCCACAGCAGCAGCTTCTGCCTTCGCCGCGGGAACGGTAACGACTTCAAGCTTGCGCTCGATCGCCGCCGCTACCGCGACGGCGGGCTTCGCCACCGGTGGGGCTTTCTTCACGGCTTTTGCCGGCGCTTTTGCTTTGGCAGCAGGTGCGGGCACTGCGACCGGCTTGGGCGCAGGGGCGCTGAACAAGGTGGGAGCGGTGTCTGTCCGCTTGACAGCGCGGGCCTTGGGCGCAGCTGCCGGTTTGGGCGCAGCAATGGCGGCAGGCGCGGTATTGCGCTTGGAAGGCTGGTGGCCTTTGATAAAGGCCTTGACTTCGGGGTAGACGAGTTCGCGCCAGCGGCGGCCCGAGAAGATGCCGTAGTGGCCAGCGCCCATGGCCTCGAAGTGCCGCTGTTGGCTACCCACCACGCCGGTGCAAATCTCGTGCACGGCGCGGGTTTGGCCGGCGCCGGAGATGTCGTCCAACTCACCTTCAACCGACATCAGTGCGGTGGTGGTAATGGCCGAGGGGCGCACGCGTTCGACCTTGCCGCTGGGGGACTTGACGTCCCAGGTGCCATTGACCAGGCTGAAGTCCTGGAACACGACCTTGATGGTGTCAAGGTAGTAGTCGGCGTCCATGTCGAGCACCGCGTTGTATTCGTCGTAAAACTTGCGGTGGGCTTCGGTGCTGACGTCGTCGCCCTTGATCAGGTCTTTGAAATAGTCGTAATGGCTTTTGGCGTGGTGGTCCGGGTTCATGGCCACAAAACCGGTGTGCTGCAAGAAGCCGGGGTACACGCGACGTCCGGCACCAGGAAAACTGCTGGGCACGCGGTAGATCACATTGTTCTCAAACCACGCGTAGCTCTTGTTCATGGCCAGGTTGTTGACCGCCGTGGGCGATTTGCGGGCGTCAATGGGTCCGCCCATCATGGTCATGGTCAAAGGCGTTTTTTCGCCGCGACCGGCCATCAGCGACACGGCAGCCAGCACCGGCACCGTGGGCTGGCAGACGCTCATCACGTGGCAGTTGCCGTATTTGGCCTGGACGTGGCGGATGAACTCCTGCACGTAGTTGACGTAATCGTCCAGGCGGAACTCGCCTTCGCTCAGGGGCACCAGGCGGGCGTTTTTCCAGTCGGTGATGTAGACCTTGTGGTCTTGGAGCATGGTTTTGACGGTGTCGCGCAGCAGCGTGGCGTAGTGGCCCGACAAAGGTGCGACGATCAGCACCACCGGCTGGTCTTTGATTTTGTCCAGCGTGGCCGAATCATCGGTCAGGCGCTTGAAACGGATCAGGTCGCAAAACGGCTTTTTGAGCTCAATGCGCTCGTGCACCGCTACTTCCACGCCATCAACATCGATGGTGCGCAGGCCGAACTCGGGCTTTTCGTAGTCCTTGCCCAGGCGGTGCATCAAGTCATAGCTGGCCGACAGGCGCTGCGAGAACGGGGTCTGCCCCACCAAAGACAAGGGGTTGGACAGTGATTTGGCGGCAAAACTGGCCAAATCGGAGAACGGCTCCATCAGGGCGCGTTGGGTCTCGTAAAGCTGGTAGAGCATGCGGTGTCCTCGTTGAAAATGTTGCAGTGCAATATAACAGCATTCACTTGCGGGTGTCCAACGCGCCTGAGCCCTGGGTTACATGACTTTGGCGATGGCCTCGCAAACGTAAGCGATGTTTTTGCTGTTGAGCGCGGCCACGCACATGCGGCCCGTGTCGGTGCCATACACGCCAAATTCGTTGCGCAGGCGCACCATTTGGTCTTTGCTCAGGCCTGAGTAGCTGAACATGCCGATTTGCGTGGTGATAAAGCCCATGTCCTGCGTCACACCTGCGGCTTTCAGACCGTCCACCAGGCTTTGGCGCATGGCTTTGATGCGCACGCGCATGTCGCCCAGCTCTTTTTCCCACAATGTGCGCAGCTCCGGCGTGCCCAGCACCGCCGCCACAATCGCGCCGCCGTGGATGGGCGGGTTGGAATAGTTGGTGCGAATGGCGATCTTGAGCTGGCTCAGCACGCGGCCCGCTTCTTCTTTGCTTTCGCACAGCACCGACAGGGCGCCCACGCGCTCGCCGTACAGGCTAAAGCTCTTGGAAAACGAGGTCGAGACCAAAAAGCTCAAGCCCGCGGCCACAAACTTGGCGATCACCGCGCCGTCTTCGGCAATGCCGTGGCCAAAGCCTTGGTAAGCCATGTCCAGGAAAGCGGTGAGTTGGCGGGTTTTGACGGCAGCCACCACCTGGTCCCACTGCGCGGGGGTGATGTCGTAGCCGGTGGGGTTGTGGCAGCAGGCGTGCAGCACAACCACGGTGCCCGCAGCGGCGGCGTTCAGGCTCTCAAGCATGCCCTCGAAATTGACGCCGCGCTTGGCCGCGTCGTAATAAGCGTAGGTGTCCACCCCAAAGCCGGCGTTGGTAAACAGGGCGCGGTGGTTTTCCCAGCTCGGGTCGGAAATCAGCACCTTGGCGCCGGGGCGCAGGTGCTTGAGGAAGTCGGCGCCAATCTTCAGGCCGCCGGTGCCGCCAATGGCTTGTACGGTGGCCACGCGGCCAGAAGTGACGGGCTCGGAATCGGTGCCAAACACCAAGCCTTTGACAGCTGCGTCATAGGCGGCAATGCCGTCGATGGGCAAATAGCCACGCGCGGTGGGCGTCGACATCATGGTTTTTTCAGCCGCTTGGACGCATTGCAGAAGGGGCAGCTTGCCGTTGTCGTCGAAATACACGCCCACACCGAGGTTGACCTTGTTGGGGTTGGCGTCGGCGTTGAATTGTTCGTTCAGGCCCAAAATCGGGTCGCGGGGTGCCATTTCGACGGCGGAAAAGAGAGACATGGAGAAGTCCTGAAGGGGTGCCAAGAAAAACGCGGTGAAAACTCAGCCGCAAGAAGCCTTTAATTTTACCGTCCCGCCCACAACTCCCTCGCTTGGCGCTTTGGTGCGCCGCCACTGGGTCCCGGTGATGGCGCCCATCTGGGCTAAGCTTGCCGCCCCTCTATTTCCAGGTTTCTATGTCCGACCTCGTTGAAGTTACCGCCCCGGCGCTGCCAGGCACCTTCGTCACCTACCCCGATTCGCCCTTTGAGCTCTACCAGCCTTACCCGCCGGCGGGCGACCAGCCCGAGGCGATTGAGAAACTGGTCGAAGGCGTGAACGACGGCGAGGTGTTCCAGACGTTGTTGGGCGTGACAGGTTCGGGCAAAACCTTCACGATGGCCAATGTGATCGCCCGCCTGGGACGCCCGGCGATCGTGTTTGCGCCCAACAAGACGCTGGCGGCCCAGCTCTACAGCGAATTTCGCGAGTTTTTCCCCAAAAACGCGGTGGAGTATTTCGTCAGCTACTACGACTACTACCAGCCCGAGGCCTATGTGCCGCAGCGCGACCTGTTTATCGAGAAAGACTCGGCCATCAACGAGCACAT
>CANFNE010000220.1 GCA_947448105.1 Burkholderiales bacterium | reverse complement strand
GACGGCTATTTCTTCATGACCGACCGGCTCAAGCGCATGATCAACGCCTCAGGCTTCAAGGTCTGGCCGGCTGAGGTAGAAGCGCTTATGTTCCGCCACCCCGCAATTCAAGAGGCCTGCATCATCGCCACCCACGACGCCTACCGGGGCGAGTCCGTCAAAGCGGTGGTCGTGCTGCGCGCCAGCCACCAGGGAACCGTCAGCGAGCAGGAGCTGATGGACTGGTGTCGCGAGAACATGGCGGTCTACAAGGTGCCGCGCGCGGTGCAGTTTGTTGACGCCTTGCCCAAAAGCGGCGCCGGTAAGGTGATGTGGCGCCTGCTGCAAGAGCAAGAGGCTGCACCCGCCGCGACCCAGAAACCCGCCTGATGAAAGCGCCCCGCATGTCCCCAGAAGCCCTTCCCACTGCGCTGCCCCAAACCCTGGGCTTTGACACCCAGCGCACCCAAAACATCACCCGCGTTTTGCAGCAGGAGGTGGACAGGGGTCGCCTGCCCGGCGCCGTGGTACTGGTCGCACGCCACGGGCAGGTGCTGCTGCACCAGGCCTTGGGCCAGCAAGACCCGCAGGCGTCCAAGCCCATGGGGCTGGACGCGATCTTTCGCATTTATTCCATGACCAAGCCCATCGTCTCGGTGGCGGTCATGCAGCTGCTGGAACGCGGGCAATTGCTGCTGAGTGACGCCGTGGCCAAGCATTTGCCCGAGTTTGCGGACGTCAGGATTGCGCACTTCGAGGGCGAGACCATGCACCTGCGTGCGCCCCGGCGTGCGCCCACGGTGCAAGATTTGCTGTGCCATACCTCGGGCCTGACCTACGAGATCACCGGCAGCGCGCCGGTGCAGCGCATGTATGCGCAGGCCCAGATGGGTTCGCGCGATCGCAGCAACCGCGAGTTTTCACGCGCGCTGGCAGAGTTGCCCTTGATGTTTGAGCCCGGCAGCATTTGGGCCTACAGCCGCGCCACCGATTTGCTCGGCGCCCTGGTTGAAGCCGTGAGCGGCCAGACCCTGGGCGCTTATTTGCAGGAACACATTTTGGGGCCGCTGGGCATGGTGGACACCGGCTTTAGCGTGCCGCCCGACCAGCAGCACCGCATCGCCGAGCCTTTTGCCCTTGATCCGGATGGCGGCACGCCCATGGCCTTGATTGATCTGCGCGTGGTGCCGCGCATGGAGGCCGGCGGCATGGGCCTGGCGTCCACCGCGCAAGACTACGCGCGCTTTGTGCAGTGCCTGAGCAACGGCGGCGAGCTATTTGGTCAGCGCATCCTGAGCCCGGCCTCGCTGCGGCTCATGACGGCCGACCACCTGGGTGGACTTGGCCAGCAGACCACCGAACGCTCGGGCGACATGCTGGGGCGCGGCACCGGTTTTGGCCTGGGTTTTTCGGTGCGCTTGCAAGAGGGCATGGAAACCCTGCCCGGCGCCGTGGGTTTGTATTCCTGGGGCGGTATTGCGGGCACCACTTTTTGGGTGGATCCGGCCCACGGTTTTTTTGCCATCCTCATGGCGCAGGCACCCAACCAGCGCGACTACTTTCGGCCCATGTTCCGCAACCTGGTCTACGCGGCGTTTACCGGCTAGACCAGGGCTTGGCGCTCAGACGCTGGCGACTTCAAGCACCAGCTTGCCAAAGTTTTCGCCGTTAAAGAGCTTGAGCAGCGCGGCTGGGAAGTGGTCTATGCCTTGGACCACGTCTTCCTTGCTCTTCATGCGGCCGTCTTTGAGGTAGCCCGCCATCTCGGCCACGGCCAGGTGGTAGCGATCGGCGTAGTCGAACACCACAATGCCTTCCATGCGCGCGCGGTTGACCAGCAGGCTCAGGTAATTCTTCGGGCCGGCAATGGCGGTGGTGGCGTTGTACTGGCTAATGGCGCCGCAAATCACGATGCGCGCTTTGCGGTTGATGCGGGCCAGCACCGCGTCCAAAATGTCGCCGCCCACGTTGTCAAAGTAAATGTCCACGCCCTGGGGGCAATGGGCCTTGAGGCCTTGGCGCACGGCGCCGGGGCCGGCCTTGTAGTCGATGCAAGCGTCAAAGCCCAGTTCCTTGACCACCCAGTCGCATTTGGCCTGGCCCCCGGCAATACCCACCACCCGGCAACCCCGTATCTTGGCCATTTGTCCTACGGTCTGGCCTACGGCGCCAGCGGCGCCGGATACGACCAGGGTTTCACCGGCTTGGGGCTGGCCCACGTCCATCAGGCCAAAGTAGCCCGTCATGCCCGGCATACCCAGCACATTGAGCCACTGGGTGAGCGAGCCCACGCCCAGGTCAATCTTGACCAGGCCGTTGCGCCGCATGTCGGCGGCGTCCACGCTCAGGTATTCCTGCACGCCGAAGCTGGCGCTGACATAGTCGCCCACGGCGTATTTGTCGTTCTTGGACGCAATGACGCGGCCCACGCCGCCTGCGCGCATGACTTCGCCAATTGCCACCGGTGGGATATAGCTCTTGCCTTCGTTCATCCAGCCGCGCATGGCCGGGTCCAGCGACAGGGCCAGGGTTTGCAAAACCACGGCGCCGTCGGCGGGTTCGGCCACGGGCTCCATAGTGCGGCTCCAGTTGGCTTCGGTCGGCAGACCGACGGGGCGTGCGGCCAGGCGGATTTGGTGGTTCACGAGGGAGTTCAGGGCGGTCTGGGTCATGGTGGGTGCAGCAAGCTTGGGGTGGGAGAAAGAGGCTCCGTGCCAATGCTGGCGCGGAAAGGGCAGGGCGCCGATGCTAGCGCCTGGCACCTGGCGCGGCAGTTGCGCAGGTGACAAGGCCTACGGCCGCAGTTCTAGGTGCGCTGGCGCACCCAATCACACTCCCGTGCCAACCTCGAACATGCCCCGCGCATGCTGATAATCAAGCCCTGTTGCGCGGTGGCTTCTTGCAGTCCGCGCCAGGCCACAACACGTACCACCATGCCGTCTTCTCCTTTCGCCCCCCACCGTCCCACCCCAGCGCCCCCGGGCCCGCCCGAGTTGCTGGCGCCGCCCCTGACGCCGCCCGCCGCGCTGGAGGCGAGCTTGCAAGCGCGGGGCTCGGCGGTTCTGGCCGCCGCCGGTGTGTGCGCCTTGAGCGGCGTGGCCCTGGCGGAGCTGCAGGCATGGACCCCGTTGTGGAACGATTTGCCGCCCGACGCCTATTTGCGCGACGGCGGGCGCTACCGCTTCCGGCGCCATTCCAGCTTTGTGGTGGACGGCGCCTCGGTAACGCAGGCGCCGCACCGCGCCCATTGGCAGCCGGTGGAGTACAACGCCTTGCATGGCGGCATGGAGCGCCATTTCGCGCCCATGGAGCCCACCATGGTGCAAAGCGCGGCTTGGGGTGCGCTGCTGCGCTGGCTGGCGCAGCTGTGCTCAGACCTAAAAGGCGCGCAGCCCTGGTTTATTGAGGCGCACCAGTTCCGCATTGACACGGCCGACGGCATTGGCCGGCCCACGCCCGAAGGCGCACACCGCGACGGCGTGGACCTGGTGGCGGTGTTCATGGTGGCGCGCCACACTATCAAGGGTGGCGAAACCCGGGTGTTTGACGCCCACGGTCCGCAAGGCCAGCGATTTACCTTGTCCGAGCCCTGGTCGGTCTTGCTGCTGGATGACGCGCGGGTCATCCATGAGTCCACGCCCATCCAGCCTCTGCAGGCGGGGGGCTACCGTGACACGCTGGTAGTCACCCTGCGCGCAGGCGCATTTCAAGACGCTTAAAACGAAAAAACCGCGCAAATCACAAGGATCTGTGCGGTGATGTGGCAAGCAGGCCGGGCAACTGCAGCCGCCCGGTGGCCTGCATGCGCTTAGCGTTGGCGCTCGAAAATCGCCGCAATCCCCTGGCCGCCGCCAATGCACATGGTCACCAGTGCGTAGCGGCCGTTGATGCGCTCGAGTTCATACAGCGCCTTGACAGTGATCAGCGCACCGGTGGCGCCAATGGGGTGGCCCAAGGAGATGCCCGAGCCGTTGGGGTTGACCTTGGCCGGGTCCAGGCCCAGGTCTTGGGTGACGGCGCAGGCCTGGGCGGCAAAAGCCTCGTTGGCTTCAATCACGTCCAGGTCGTTCACCGTGAGGCCCGCCTTTTGCAAGGCCAGCTTGGTAGCGGGCACCGGGCCAATGCCCATGTATTTGGGGTCGACACCGGCGTGCGCATAGGCCACCAGGCGCGCCAGGGGCTCAAGTCCACGCGCCTTGGCCACGCTGGCCTCCATCAACACCACCGCAGCGGCGGCGTCGTTGATGCCTGAGGCGTTGCCCGCCGTCACCGTGCCGTTTTCCTTGAGGAACACGGGCTTGAGCTTGGCCATGTCGGCCAGGGTGCAATTCGGGCGGAAGTGTTCGTCGGTGGCGTAATCCACGTCGCCTTTTTTGCTCTTGAGCGTGACGGGCACGATCTGGCTTTTGAAGTAGCCAGATTCACTGGCGTTCTGGGCGCGGTTGTGGCTTTGCACCGCCAGCG
>CANFNE010000219.1 GCA_947448105.1 Burkholderiales bacterium | reverse complement strand
CTGGTCTACGGCATCTTGCAATTGCAGCAAAAAATCCGCCGCACTGAAACCATCGCCCGGGCCTGAGTAGTTATGACTGAATTTTCTGTTCGTCCCGAGGCTACCCAGGACGCTGTGGTGTTGGCGCTCGGCGACAAGGTCAAGCACATTTCCATCGCGCTGGGTGAAGTCACTGTGCAAGTCGCCGCCAGCGACTACCACGCAGCAGCCCTGGTGCTGCGCGATGCCCCCGGCTGCCAATTTGAGCAAATGGTCGACCTGTGCGCTGTGGACTACTCCGAATACGGAAACGCGGTCCACGAGGGCCCGCGCTATTGCGTGGTGGTGCATTTACTGTCAGTCAGCCTGAACCAGCGCGTGCGCCTCAAAGTCTTCGCGCCCGACGACGATATGCCGGTGGTCGAATCCATCAACGACATCTGGAATTCGGCCAACTGGTTCGAGCGCGAAGCGTTCGATTTGTTTGGCGTGGTGTTTGAAGGCCACGACGACCTGCGCCGCATCCTTACCGATTACGGATTCATCGGTCACCCGTTCCGCAAAGACTTTCCCACCACTGGCCACGTCGAAATGCGCTATGACGCCGAGCAAGCACGTGTGATTTACCAACCCGTGACCATCGAAACCCGCGAAATTACCCCGCGCATCATCCGGGAAGACAAATACGGAGGCCTGCATTAAGCAGTTGTTTGCATGGCTGAAATCAAGAACTACACCCTGAACTTTGGGCCGCAGCATCCGGCAGCGCACGGCGTGCTGCGCCTAGTGCTCGAACTCGACGGCGAAGTGATCCAGCGCGCCGACCCGCACATCGGCCTTTTGCACCGCGCCACCGAAAAGCTGGCCGAGACCAAGACCTATATGCAGGCCTTGCCCTATATGGACCGGCTCGACTACGTCTCCATGATGTGCAACGAGCACGCCTATTGCCTGGCAGTTGAAAAGCTCTTGGGTATCGAAGTGCCGATCCGCGCCCAGTACATCCGGGTGATGTACGCCGAAATCACCCGCTTGCTGAACCACCTGATGTGGCTGGGTTCGCATGGCAACGACTGCGGCAGCTCCACCATCCTGATTTACACCTTCCGCGAGCGCGAAGATCTGTTTGACATGTACGAAGCCGCCAGCGGCGCGCGCATGCATGCGGCCTATTTCCGCCCGGGCGGCGTTTACCGCGATTTGCCGGACTCCATGCCCCAGTTCAAGGCCAGCCGCGTGCGCAACGCCAAGGGCGTGGCCGAGCTCAACAAGAACCGCCAAGGTTCCTTGCTCGACTTTATCGATGACTTCACGCAGCGCTTTCCTGCGTGTCTGGCCGAGTACCACACGCTCTTAACCGACAACCGTATCTGGAAACAACGCACCGTCAACATCGGCATCGTCACGCCTGAGCGCGCCCTCAATATGGGCTTTACCGGTCCCATGCTGCGCGGCTCGGGCATCGCCTGGGACTTGCGCAAGAAGCAGCCCTACGACGTCTACTCAGAGATCGATTTCGATATTCCCGTGGGCAAAACCGGCGATGTCTACGACCGCTACCTGGTGCGCATGGAAGAGATGAAGCAGTCCAACCACATCATCCAGCAATGCGTGAAGTGGTTGCAGGCCAACCCCGGGCCGGTGATCACCGACAACCACAAGGTGGCTCCGCCCTCGCGCGAGGCGATGAAGACGAATATGGAAGGCCTGATCCACCACTTCAAGCTCTTTACCGAAGGCTTTCACGTGCCCGAAGGCGAGGCCTACGCGGCGGTGGAGCATCCGAAGGGCGAGTTTGGGATTTACATCGTCAGCGACGGAGCCAACAAACCCTACCGCCTGAAAATCCGGCCGCCGGGCTTTGCCCATTTGGCCGGACTCAATGAAATGGCCAAGGGCCACATGATTGCTGACGCGGTGTCCATTATTGGCACCATGGACATTGTTTTTGGAGAGATTGACCGATGATCTCGGATGCCACCAAAGCGCGCTTCGACCGCGAAGTTGCCAAGTTTCCTGCAGACCAGAAACAGTCTGCGGTGATGGCCTGTCTGGCCATTGTTCAGCAGGAACTGGGTTGGGTCAGCCCCGAGAGTGAGCAGGCGGTTGCCACGCACCTGGGCATGGCGCCCATGGCGGTGCACGAAGTCACCACCTTCTACAACATGTACAACCAAAAGCCTTTGGGCAAGTACAAGCTCAACGTCTGCACCAATTTGCCCTGCCAGTTGCGCGGTGGCGCGCAGGCGCTGGCACATCTCGAAAAAAAGCTTGGCATCCATGCCGGACAAACCACGCCCGACGGCCTCATCACGCTGCAGCCCAGTGAGTGCCAGGGCGCTTGCGCTGATGCGCCCGTGCTGCTGGTCAACGACCGCACCATGTGCAGCTTTATGAGTAACGACAAACTCGACCAGTTGATTGACGGCCTGCGGTCGGCGGAGGGCGGCCTGTGAACGTGCACCAATTGCTTTCCCAATTCCAGGCCAGCGGCCTGGAGTCGTCCTTTCATGGTCGCCACATCGAACCCCAAATCATGGCCGGTCTGGACGGCGCCAACTGGGGCCTGCAAGACTATGTTACGCGGGGTGGTTATGCCGCCTTGCGCAAAATTTTGGGCCAAGACGGTGGCGAAGGCCTGACGCAAGACCAGGTGATTGCCACGGTCAAGGAGTCGGGTTTGCGCGGCCGCGGCGGCGCGGGCTTTCCGACCGGCCTGAAGTGGAGCTTTATGCCCCGCCAGTTTCCGGGCCAAAAGTACCTGGTCTGCAATTCGGACGAAGGCGAGCCCGGCACCTGCAAAGACCGCGACATCATGCAGTTCAACCCGCATGCGGTGATTGAAGGCATGGCGATTGCTGCTTTTGCCATGGGCATCAACGTGGGCTACAACTACATCCACGGCGAAATTTTCCAGACCTACGAGCGCTTTGAAGAAGCACTGGAGCAAGCGCGCGCCGCAGGCTTTTTGGGCCAAGGCATCATGGGCAGCACCTTCAACTTTCAGCTGCACGCCAGCCACGGTTTTGGCGCCTATATTTGCGGCGAAGAAACCGCTTTGCTGGAGTCGCTGGAAGGCAAAAAAGGCCAGCCACGCTTCAAGCCACCGTTTCCTGCCAGCTTTGGCCTGTACGGCAAGCCCACTACCATCAACAACACTGAGACCTTTGCGGCCGTTCCCTGGATCATCCGCCACGGCGGCGCAGCCTATCTGGCCTGCGGCAAACCCAACAACGGCGGCACCAAGATTTTCTCGGTCAGTGGTGATGTGGAGCGCCCCGGTAATTACGAAATTCCCATGGGAACGCCGTTTTCCAAGCTGCTAGAGCTCGCTGGTGGCGTGCGTACCGGACGCCAGTTGAAGGCGGTGATTCCTGGCGGATCGTCGGCTCCTGTGCTCCCTGCCAGCGTCATGATGGACGTGACCATGGACTACGACTCGATTGCCAAGGCCGGCTCCATGCTGGGCTCGGGCGCGGTGATCGTGATGGACGACTCTCGCTGCATGGTCAAGGCGCTGCAGCGACTGTCCTATTTTTATTCGCACGAGTCCTGCGGCCAGTGCACGCCGTGCCGCGAAGGCACGGGCTGGTTGTGGCGCATGGTGGACCGCATTGAGAACGGTCAGGGCCGCGCCAGCGACCTCGACATGCTCGACAGCGTGGCGGGTGACATCATGGGCCGCACGATTTGCGCCCTGGGCGACGCAGCGGCCATGCCGGTGCGCGGCATGCTCAAGCACTTCCGCGACGAATTTGTTTACCACGTGGAGCACAAGACCTGCGTGGTCGGCGCTTACGTTTGATCGGCATCACACCATGGTTGAAATCGAACTCGACGGCAAAAAAGTAGAAATTGTGGAAGGCAGCATGGTCATGCATGCCGCCGAGAAAGCCGGCACCTACATCCCCCATTTCTGCTACCACAAGAAGCTCAGCATTGCCGCCAACTGCCGCATGTGCCTGGTGGACATTGAAAAAGCCCCCAAGCCCATGCCCGCCTGCGCCACGCCGGTCACGCAAGGCATGGTCGTGCGCACCAAGACCGACAAGGCCATCAAAGCCCAGCAGTCGGTGATGGAGTTTTTGCTGATCAACCACCCGCTGGACTGCCCGATTTGCGACCAGGGCGGCGAATGCCAGTTGCAGGACTTGGCTGTGGGCTACGGTGCTTCCAATTCGCGCTATGCCGAAGAAAAGCGCGTGGTCGCTGTCAAGGACGTGGGTCCGCTGATCAGCATGCAGGAAATGAGCCGCTGTATCCATTGCACCCGCTGCGTGCGCTTTGGCCAGGAAGTGGCCGGTGTGATGGAGTTGGGCATGTCCAACCGGGGCGAGCATTCTGAAATTGAAACCTTTCTGGGTCAAACCATTGACTCCGAGCTCTCGGGCAACATGATCGACATCTGCCCGGTGGGCGCGCTCACCAGCAAGCCTTTCCGCTACAGCGCCCGCACCTGGGAACTGTCGCGCCG
>CANFNE010000218.1 GCA_947448105.1 Burkholderiales bacterium | reverse complement strand
GAGCGTGGAATGGGCCAAGGCCCTGATTGCGCTGGACACACTGACACTCGACCCCGAGGTGATGAGCGACACCGCCGGCATTTTGTTCAAGCAGCGCGAAGACGTGGCCGCGCTGACGCACGCCCTGGCGACTGACCTGCTGGCGCTGCCTGAGGCGGACGCACAAGCCGTCTGAGGCCCGAGCCGCCATGCAACTCGGTGACGCCCGCAGCGGCAAACTGGCCGACAACCTGACCGCCTTTGGCCGCAGCCTGCGCCGCGCCGGGGTGCGGGTCGATAGCGCGCGCATCGCCTTGTCTGCCCAAGCTGCGCTGGCCGTGGGCCTGGGCAACCAAGACGACCTGAGTGCTGCGTTAGAAGCCGTGCTGGTGAGCCGCGAACAAGACCGCATGGTGTTTCGCGAGCTGTTTGAAGCCTTTTTTCGCAACCCCAACATGGCGCACAAGCTGCTGTCGCAGTTGCTGCCCAGCGCCGAAGGACGGGCCGAACCCAGCAAACGCCGCCCCCGTGTGCGTGAGGCACTGTCGCCCCAGCAGGCCTTCGGCAAGCAGGCCGGCCCCAAGCAAGAAGACCAAAAGGTGGACTTTGACGCCGCCATGACCGCCAGCGACGCGCAGCGCCTCAAGCACGCCGACTTCAACGCGCTCTCTGCCACCGAATACCGCCTGGTCGAGCGCCTGGCGCGCGATATCCGCATGCCGCTGCCCACGTTTGCCTCGCGCCGCAGCCAGCAGGGCGCGCGCGGTGCCGCGCTGCACTGGTCTGGCGTGTTGCGCCAGGGCGTGCGCACCGGGGGTGAGCCCATGGTGCTGCCACGCCTGCAGCGCAAACGCCAGCCGCTGCCGCTCTTGGTGCTGGTGGACGTGTCGGGGTCGATGGAGCGCTACGCCCGCTTGCTGCTGGCGTTTTTGCACGCGGCCACCCGGCGCCACCCCCGGCGCGATGTTTTTGCCTTTGGCACCCAGCTCACCGACCTGACCCCGGCGTTTCGCCTGGCCGACACCGACGCCATGCTCGCGCACGCCAGCGCCGCGATTGAAGACTTTGCCGGGGGCACGCAGCTGGGCGCCTCCTTGGCGCAGTTGCGCGCGCAGCACGCCCGCAAGCTCGTGGGCCGGCGCACCATGGTGCTGGTGATTACCGACGGTTTGGACACGGGTGCGCCAGCGGCGCTGGCGCAAGAGCTGCTCTGGCTCAAGCGCCACAGCCGCCGATTGCTGTGGCTCAATCCCCTGCTGCGCTTTGAAGGCTACGCGCCGCTGGCCCAGGGCGCGGCCGAATTGCACCGCGCCGCTGACGCCATGCTCGCGGTGCACAACCTGAGCAGCCTGGAGCAACTCGCCAGCAGCCTGGCCGGGGTGATGCGGCGCTAGCGCATTGGGCTAGGCTAGGCGCATGGAGCACAATCATTTTTAACCTGAAACTTTAGGACCTAGGAGCAAGACCATGGAAATGCAAGGCAGCCGATTACTCGCCATTACCCAACAACAAGCCTGGGACGCCCTCAACGACCCCGAGGTGCTCAAAGCCTGTATCGCAGGTTGCGACAAGGTCGAGCGCACGGGCGAGAACGCGTTTGCGGTGGGCGTGGCCATCAAGATCGGCCCGGTGTCGGCCAAGTTCAGCGGCAAGATTGCGTTGGCCGACATGGCGCCGCCCCACAGCTACACCCTGAGCTTTGAAGGCCAGGGCGGCCCGGCGGGCTTTGGCAAAGGCACGGCCAAGGTATTGCTCACCCCGGGCACCGGCGGCACCGAGCTGAGCTACAGCGTGCAGGCCTCGGTGGGAGGCAAGATTGCGCAGCTCGGGCAGCGCCTGATTGATGGCGTAGCCAAGTCGATGGCAGAAGACTTCTTCAAGCGTTTTGATCAGGAGATGCAAAAGCAATACCCCCCGGTGGACGCACCAACTGCTGTGGTGGCGCAGGACAGTGGGGCCGAGGGGGGGGGGTCGGTTCCTGGCTGGGTTTGGGTGGTGGGGGCGGTGGTGGTGGCGCTGGCTGCTTGGCGTTTTCTTTCATAGTTTTTACCCCCCCTATCCCCCCAACCCCCTTTCCACCCCCACCGGGGCGGAAAGGGGGAGCGAACAGCCACATTTGATTTTGTCGCTTCCGCTACGGCACCACCGGGTGCGGCCAGTGGTTGGCGCGGCGCCTTGCCGCGAGCGCCACCTAGCGCAAGCGGTATTCGGTAGGAGCGGCGCCCCGCCGCGAATCTCCGGCAGCTGCAACGCCCAAACCCCGAAGCCGTCGCGGCGACGGCGCAGTTTTTAAGTGACGCAGGCAGACCAACAAGCACTACGCCAGTAGAAGCCCAGCCGAAGCGAAAAAACCCAATGTGGACTCCGGCCCCCCTTTCTCGCCCGCTGGGCGAGAGAGGGGCTGGGGGAGAGAGTGGGCCAAACCAAACCAAACCAAGTCCGTCCGCAGCCAAACTGCCCGATGAGAAATCAGGCCAGCAAACCCACATTCCCCCCCGCCGCCGTAGTGTTCACCGTGACGCAGCGCTCCGCACAAAAACGGTACAAATAGTGCGGGCCGCCGGCCTTGGGGCCGGTGCCGCTCAGGCCTTCGCCGCCAAAGGCCTGCACGCCCACGACGGCGCCGATCATGTTGCGGTTGATGTAGACATTACCAATATGCGCGGCCTGGGCCAGCGCCTGGGCGCGGCTGTCGATGCGGGTCTGGATGCCCAGGGTCAGGCCGTAGCCCAGCGCGTTGATCTGCGCAATCACCTTCGCCGGGTCGCCGCTCCAGCGCACCACTTGCAGCACGGGACCGAAAATTTCGGCGTTCACGTCGGCGATGCTTTTCACCTCAAAGGCGTGGGGCGCCACCCAGTGCGCCGCGGGCGCGCTATCGGCGCGGGGCGCTGTATCCGGGCCAATAAGCAGCGTGTGCTGCGCGCGCAGTCGGGCGATGTGGCGGTGGATGTTGTCAAAAGCCGCTTGGTCAATCACCGGGCCGATATCGGTGGCCAGGTCGGCGGGGTCGCCCTGGCGCAGCGCGTGCGCTGCGCCGCGCAGCATCTCGATCACGTCGTCCGCAATTGCTTCGTGCACGCACAAAAGGCGCAGGGCCGAGCAGCGCTGCCCGGCTGAACGAAAGGCGCTTACCACTGCCGCGTCCACCACCTGCTCGGGCAGCGCGCTGGAATCGACCAGCATGGCGTTGATGCCACCGGTCTCGGCAATCAGCGGCACGATGGGGCCGTCTTTGGCGGCCAGCGCGCGCTGGATGGTTTTGGCCACCTCGGTGGAGCCGGTAAACACCACGCCGGCCACGCCGGGCTGGGCCACCAGTGCCGCACCTACCGTATCACCCGGGCCATGCAAGAGCTGCAGCGCGTCCACCGGCACCCCGGCGTCGTGCAGCAGGCGCACGGCCAGCGCGGCAATGGCCGGCGTTTGTTCGGCGGGTTTGGCCAGCACCGTGTTGCCGGTGGCCAGGGCGGCGGCCACCTGGCCCATAAAGATGGCCAGCGGAAAATTCCAGGGGCTGATACAGACCCACACGCCGCGCGCGGCCAGCGTCAGCGTGTTGGTCTCGCCGGTCACGCCGAAGCTGTGGCCCAAAGTCGCGCCCTGTACGAGAGGCATGGCGATGGGCTGCATGATGCGCTCGGCCTCTTGGGCGTAGTAGCGCACAAAGTCGATGGCTTCGCGCAGCTCGGCCACCGCGTCGCCCCAGGTTTTAAAGGCTTCTTGGACCAGCAGCGCGCACAGTGCGCCGCCATGCGCCTGCAGGCTGTCCGCGGCGCGGTTTAGCACGCGTGCGCGCTCGGCTACCGGGGCGTTGCTCCAGGCGACGTAGCTGGCTTGGCTGGCAGCAAAGGCCGGGGCAATGGCATCGACCGGGGCCAAAGGGACTTGGGCCACGGGCGTCTTGCCTACGGCGGCAAGCCAGGGCGCACGCATGGCCGGCACCGTCAGGTCCACGCCCGCGCTGTTCAGACGCCCGCCCTGCGGCGCGCCAAACAGATCGGCGGGTAGCGGTAGCGAAGGATGCGGCTCGAGGCGCAGCGGCGAAATCAGCAAGTCGCCAAGGCCCACCGATTCGTCCGCGAGTTGGTGCACAAACGAGGAGTTGGCGCCGTTTTCCAACAAGCGACGTACCAGATAAGCCAGCAAGTCCTTGTGCGCACCCACCGGTGCATACACGCGGCAAGCCACCAGCGGGTTCTTCAGCACCTCGCGGTAAACACCCTCGCCCATGCCGTGCAGCCGCTGCAACTCAAAGCGCGGGCCAGGCTGCGCCGCCGGGCCGCCCCAAGGCGCAGCAGCCCCCTCGGGGGGCAGCGCAGTACGCGCAGCGACAAGCGTGGGGGTCACAGGCTGCGCCGCCGGGCCGCCCCAAGGCGCAGCAGCCCCCTCGGGGGGCAGCGCAGTACGCGCAGCGACAAGCGTGGGGGTCACAGGCTGCGCCGCCGGGCCGCCCCAAGGCGCAGCAGCCCCCT
>CANFNE010000217.1 GCA_947448105.1 Burkholderiales bacterium | reverse complement strand
TGGACGATTGACGACTTTGAGCGCGTGCGCGTCAAAACCCCTGTCTTGTGCGACTTGAAACCCAGCGGCAAATACCTGGCGGTGGACTTGCACCAGGCCGGTGGCATTCCCCAGGTCATGAAAACCCTGCTGGCTGCAGGCCTGCTGCACGGCGACTGCATCACCATCACTGGCCAGACGATTGCCGAAGTGCTCAAAGACGTGCCCGATGTGCCACGCGCCGACCAGGACGTGATTCGCCCCATCGACAAACCCATGTACGCCCAGGGCCACCTCGCGATCCTGAAGGGCAATTTGTCGCCCGAAGGCGCCGTGGCCAAGATCACCGGCTTAAAGAAGCCGGTCATGACCGGCCCGGCCCGCGTGTTTGAAGACGAACAATCGGCACTCAAAGCCATCTTGGCGGGCAGCATCGTGGCCGGCGACGTGATGGTGCTGCGCTACCTGGGCCCCAAAGGCGGCCCCGGCATGCCCGAAATGCTGGCACCCACCGGCGCCCTGATCGGCGCGGGCCTGGGCGAAAGCGTGGGCCTGATCACCGACGGCCGCTTCTCGGGCGGCACCTGGGGCATGGTGGTCGGCCACGTGGCGCCGGAGGCGGCTGCGGGCGGCACGATTGCACTCATCCACGAGGGCGACTCGATCACCATCGACGCACACGCGCTGCTGCTGCAGCTCAATGTGCCGGATGCGGAAATCGCCAAACGCCGCGCGGCCTGGACCGCACCCGCGCCCCGTTACACGCGCGGCGTGCAAGCCAAATTTGCCTTTAACGCATCCACCGCCAGCAAGGGCGCGGTGCTGGACAACTACTAGGTTGACCACCGCCATGCAAACTGCCGCGCGACTGGCTGCCCTGTGCGGCGCGCTGCTGCTCGGGCCTGTGGCCCTGGCAGACGCGGCGGGCGACGCGGCATTTGCCAAGTCCAAAAACTGCCTGGCCTGCCACGCCATCGACAAAAAGGTGGTGGGCCCGGCCTTCAAGGCCGTGGCCGACAAATACCGCCAAGACCCGGGTGCCGCAGAGCGCCTGGCACTCAAGGTGCGCCAGGGCGGCAACGGCGTCTGGGGCGTGGTCTACATGCCGGCCAACGCACAAGTGTCGCCCGAGGAATCAAAGCGGCTGGTGGCTTGGGTGCTGGGTTTGAAATAGCCCTCTGAGAACCAAAAAAATGCCAGCCCGGTTTGCACCGGCTGGCATTTTTTTTACTCCACCGCCCCTTGCGGGGCGTGGACTGGGGCGCTTAGGCTGCGAAATTGGCCTGCGCGAATTCCCAGTTCACCAGTTTGTCGAGGAAGGTTTCCACGAACTTGGGGCGCATATTGCGGTAGTCGATGTAGTAAGCGTGTTCCCACACGTCCACGGTCAAGAGCGCCTTGTCGGCGGTGGTCAGGGGGGTGCCAGCGGCGCCCATGTTGACGATGTCCACCGATCCGTCGGCCTTCTTCACCAGCCAGGTCCAGCCGGAACCAAAGTTGCCAACGGCCGACTTGACGAACGCTTCCTTAAAGGCCGCGTAGCTGCCCCACTTGGCGGTGATGGCCGCAGCCAGCGCGCCGGTGGGCTCGCCGCCGCCTTGGGGCTTCATGCAGTTCCAGAAAAACGTGTGGTTCCAGATTTGGGCGGAGTTGTTGTAGATGCCGCCGCTGGACTTTTTGATGATCTCTTCCAGGGCCATGGCCTCAAATTCAGTGCCTTTTTGCAGGTTGTTGAGGTTCACAACGTAGGCGTTGTGGTGCTTGCCGTGGTGAAACTCCAGCGTTTCCTGGGAATAAGCGGGGGCCAATGCGTCAATGGCGTAGGGCAGTGCGGGCAGGGTGTGTTCCATGGGGTCCTCTGGGTTGGTCAAGTGAAAAGCGAATTGTAGAAACTAATTGGCGGCCACGGACTGCACTTGCAAAGCAGCCGTACCGTCGGCAAGGGTGGCTTGCACCGCCTGGCCGGGGTGCAACTGCGCCGCCTGGGTGAGCGCCTGGCCCTGTGCGTCGGTCAGCCAAGCGTAGCCACGGGCCAGCACCAGGCGCGGATCAAGCAGGCCCAGGCGCAACTCCAGCGATGCCACACGGTGCGTCTGCGCTTGCAGCGTGCGCTGCGCGGCCACCGCAAGCGCCGCTTGCGCCCGTTGCAATGCCACCGCACGCGCCTGCAGGCGCTGGGGCAGTGCATGGCCCAGGCGCTGCGCTGCGCTGCTTAAGGCCAATTGCCTGCGGGCCAGTGTGGCCGAGGGGCGACCTAAGCGCGCCATGGCCATGTCCAGGGCCTGCGCGCGGCGGTCCAGCAGGCGGTAGGCGGCGGTCTGCAAGCGGTCTTGCAACTGCGCGGCACCAATCAGGGCCTCTTGGCGCGCCGGGGCGCAGAGTTCGGCCGCAGCCGTAGGCGTGGGCGCGCGCAGGTCGGCCACAAAGTCGGCAATCGTGAAATCGGTCTCGTGGCCAATACCGGCGACCACCGGCACAGGGCTGTCAAACAGGGTGCGCGCCAGCGTCTCGTCGTTGAAAGACCACAGGTCTTCCAGGGCGCCGCCGCCGCGCACCAGCAAAATGACATCTATCGGCACCGCGCCCGCCTGCGGCGCACCGGAAGCAGGCAGGGCCAGCGCATACAACTGCTGCAACGCCTGGCAAATCTCGACGGCCGCGCCCTGCCCCTGCACACTGGCCGGGGCCAGCACCACCGGAATATGCGGCACGCGGCGCTGCAGCGCGGTGACCACGTCGTGCAAAGCGGCCGCTCCCAGCGAAGTCACCAGGCCAATGCCGCGCACCCGGCGCGGCAGGGGGCGTTTGTGCGCGGGGTCAAACAGGCCTTGGGCCTCGAGCTTGGCCTTGAGCAGCAAAAACTGCTCAAACAAAGTGCCTTCGCCCGCGCGGGCCATGCTTTCCACCACCAGCTGCAGCTCGCCGCGCGGCTCGTAGACGCCCAGGCGGCCCGAGACCTCAACCCGCTGGCCATCGCGCGGCGCAAAGTCCAGGCCACTGGCGGCGCGCTTGAACATGGCGCAGCGGATCTGGCCGCTGTCGTCCTTGAGCGAGAAATAGCAGTGGCCGCTGGCCGCACGCACAAAGCCGCTGATCTCACCGGCCACGCGCACCGGGTTAAAGCGCGCGTCCAGCGTGTCGGCAATGGCGTGGCACAGCGCACCCACACCCCAGACGCGCGGAGGTGTGCGGGACAGTGGCGTGGTCAAAGGCGTGGCGTCTGGCATGAAATGGGGGAATGCGGGCAAACAGAAAACAGGAGAAACGGGGCGGACTCCGGAGGTGGCATGCGAAGGCCGCAGGTGGTGAACAATCCCGGATAATGCCCTTCTCATCAAACAGTACTCACTCAATAAGGGGGCGTTGCCTTGTTTTCCATCATACAAGCTGCTGGATGGCCGATTTGGCCGCTGATTGCCAGCTCGGTGCTGGCACTGGCCATTGTGTTTGAGCGCTTTATCAGCCTGGCCGAACCCAAGATTGCGCCCCCTGGCTTGGCCAAAGCGGTCATGGCCGCGACCCAGCAGCGCATCCCGGCCGCCGCCTCGGTGGCCCAACTCGAGAGCAACTCCTTGCTCGGGCAAGTCCTTGGCAGTGCGCTGCAAGCGCTCAATGACAAGCCCCAATGCAGCGAAGACGACCTGCGCGCCGTAGTTCAAAACGCCGGACGCGCGGCAGCACAGCGCTTGGACGCGCACCTCAGCGCACTGGCCACCGTTGCGTCGGCCGCGCCCCTGATGGGACTCTTGGGCACGGTGATCGGCATGATCGAGATCTTTGGCGCGCAAGGGCCCGTGGGCGGCACCGGCAACCCGGCGCAACTGGCCCAGGGCATTTCCATGGCTTTGTACAACACCGCCTTTGGGCTGCTGGTGGCGATTCCGGCGCTGGTGTTCTGGCGTTACTTCCGCGCCCGGGTGGACGGTTACTTGCTGACCCTGGAGACCAGCGCCGACCAGCTGCTGCGCCACCTCAAAGCCTGCGGGCATGTCCAGCCATGAGCTTGCACTTTGGTGGCCCCGATGGCGGCGGCTCGGGCTTTGGTTTTGGCGCGCCCCGGCGCGACGAGCCCGAGATCAACCTGATTCCCTTCATCGACGTGCTGCTGGTGGTGCTGATTTTCCTGATGCTTTCGACCACCTACAGCAAATACAGCCAGCTCAAGATCAACCTGCCGGTGGCCAACGCCGAAGCGCCGCAGGAGTTTCCGCGCGAGGTGCATGTGGGGGTAAGCGCCAGCGGCGACTACAGCGTGGGCAACCAAACGCTGCAAGGCCGCGGCCTGCGCGCCCTGGCGACCGCCCTGCGCGCCAGTGCCCAGGGCGGTGGCACGGCGGTGCTCATCGTGAGTGCCGACGCCAGCGCCAGCCACCAGTCGGTCATGACGGCCATTGAGGCCGCGCGCCTGGTAGGCATTACCCAAGTCACCTTCGCCTTGCAAAGCCCAACTCCGGGCAGCGACTAAGCGCCATGCGCCATGCGCTTGCCAGCGCC
>CANFNE010000216.1 GCA_947448105.1 Burkholderiales bacterium | reverse complement strand
GGCATCGTGGCCAGCGGTGACGTTTATGCGATCACCTGCGGCGAGCCCATGGGCGCGCCTGGCGGCACCAATATGCTCAAAATCTGCCGCGTCTCCTAAGCCTGACGGGCCCGTATTCCACCCGCCCGTGCTGCGGTGCGGGCAGGAAACTGCGGGAATACTCCAGTATTTGGCAAATGGGCTGGCGCTAAAATCCGCCCGAGGTAGAAAAGTTACCAAGCAGTTACCAAACTTCGGAGAACCCCCATGGCACTCGTTTCCTTGCGCGAATTGTTGGACCACGCCGCCCTTGAGGGCTACGGCATCCCTGCCTTCAACGTCAACAACCTGGAACAAATCCAGGCCGTCATGGAGGCCGCCAACGAAGTGGGCGCCCCGGTCATCTTGCAAGCCAGCGCGGGCGCACGCAAGTACGCCGGCGAGGCTTTCATTAAGCACCTGATCGCCGCCGCCGTTGAAACCTATCCCCATATTCCGCTGGTGATGCACCAAGACCACGGGCAAAGCCCGGCGGTGTGCCAAGGCGCGATTGACCTGGGCTTTAGCTCGGTCATGATGGACGGCAGCCTTGAGGCCGACGGCAAATCCATTGCAAGCTACGAGTACAACGTCGAGGTCACGCAAAAAGTGGTGGCCATGGCCCACGCCCGGGGCGTGACGGTGGAAGGCGAACTCGGCTGCCTGGGCTCGCTCGAGACCATGCAGGGCGACAAAGAAGACGGCCACGGCACCGACGCGGTGATGACCATGGACCAGTTGCTGACCGACCCCGAGCAGGCTGCTGATTTTGTCAAGCGCACCCAGCTCGACGCGCTGGCCATCGCCATTGGCACCAGCCACGGCGCCTACAAATTCACGCGCAAGCCCACAGGCGACATTCTGGCCATCGAGCGCATCAAGGAAATCAACCGCCGCCTGCCCAACACCCACCTGGTGATGCACGGCTCATCCAGCGTGCCGCAAGACCTGCTGGCCCTTATCAACCAGTACGGCGGCAAGATGAAAGAAACCTACGGCGTGCCGGTGGAAGAGATTCAAAAGGCCATCCAATTCGGCGTGCGCAAGATCAATATTGACACCGACATCCGTCTGGCCATGACGGCGGCTTGCCGCAAGTTTTTGTGGGAAAACCCCGACAAGTTTGACGCCCGCGAATGGCTCAAGCCCGCCCGCGAAGCCGCCAAGCAAATTTGCAAGCAGCGCTATGTGGAGTTTGGCTGCGAAGGCCAGGGCGCCAAGATCAAGGGCGACAGCCTGACTGTGGTGGCTGCCAAATACAGCCGGGGTGAACTGGCGCAAGTCGTCCAGTAAACCGCACTGCGGCGCGCCTTGGCGCCCGGGCGATGTGAACTTGCGATAATTGGGGCCCGCAGCGAAATGGTGTTTCGCGGCGGGCTTTTCATTTATCGGACCCCATGACTTCTGCCCTGCACACATCTGCCCTTAAATCCCTCACCTTGCTGGCGCGCGGCAAGGTTCGCGACAACTACGCCGTGGGTACCGACCGCATCCTGATGGTGGCCAGCGACCGCCTGAGTGCGTTCGACGTGATCATGGGTGAGCCTATTCCGGGCAAGGGCGCGCTGCTCACGCAGATGGCGCTGTTCTGGTTCGAAAAACTCGGCCCCCAGGGCCTGAACATCTGCCCGATTCACCTGACGGGCGACGCACCCGAGAGCGTGGTCACGCCCGAAGAAGTGGCGCAGGTCACCGGCCGCTCCATGCTGGTCAAGCGCCTCAAGCCCCTGCCGGTGGAAGCGGTGGTGCGCGGCTACCTGGCGGGCAGCGGCTGGAAGGAATACCAGCACAACGGCGCGGTCTGCGGGGTCAAGCTGCCGTCCGGCCTGAAAAACGCCTCCAAACTACCCACCCCGATTTACACCCCGGCAGCCAAAGCGGCTGTGGGCGACCACGACGAAAACATCACCTTCGCGCAAACGGCGGAGATGATTGGCGCGGACCTGGCCACCCGCATCCGCGACCTGAGCATTGCGCTCTACCAGGCGGCGGCGGCATTTGCGCTGACCAAGGGCATCATCATTGCCGACACCAAATTTGAGTTTGGCCTGGACGCCGACGGTACCTTGACGCTGATGGACGAGGTGCTCACGCCCGACTCCTCGCGCTTTTGGCCGCAAGAAAGTTACCAAGAGGGTACCAACCCGCCGAGCTACGACAAGCAGTTTGTGCGCGACTGGCTAGAGACCGCCCTGGTGGACGGCAAGCCCTGGGACAAAACCCCGCCCGCCCCGCGCGTGCCTGATGCGGTAATCCAGAAGACCGCAGCCAAATACCAAGAGGCTTTGCAGCGCTTGACTGCCTGACTGCGGTAGCTGGCAGACGCTGCCGGCTACCTTAGTTCAGCGCCATGCTGAGCTTGCGCCGATAGGCAGAGATGAGCTGGGCTTGCGGGTCTTCGTTGACCATGGCTTTGCCCAGCAGCTCAATGCCGCCAGCCGTCTTGCCCGCGTCGTTCGCGGTCTTGGGCTTGGGCGGCGTGAGCAACTCCAAAATAGCAACAAAGGTTTTGCGTGCCACGGCGTCGTTCCAGGCCTTGTCGCGCATGATGATTTCCAGCAACTCGTCCATGGCGTCGGTCCACATACCGCCCACCATCAGCACCCGGGCTTTGGCCAGTCGGGTGTCAAAGTCGCGCTTGTTGGCGGCAATCAGGGCGTCAAACTGCTCTGGGCCCCAGGTGCCGCGCTCATCCGTCATGACAAAGTTGATGGCGTCCAGGAACTGGCCCAGGGCTTCAAAGCGCAGTTGGCGTGGAATGGCAGCCAAGGCCGGAGCCAGCGCGGCGGCGGCGTCGTCCAGGGCATTGGTTTCGATCAGCAACTTGACGTAGTCGTAGCGCGCGTCGTCGTTGCCGGGGTCCAGGCTCAAGGTCTCCAGCAGTTTGTTGAGTGCGGCTTGCGGGTCGCCTGCGGCCAGCAGGGCCTGCGCGTCGTCGGCGTCGTCCTGGGCGGCGAGTTCGTCGGCGCCGGGCAGGTGTTTGTCCAAAAAGGTTTTGAGCTGGCCCTCGGGCACCGCGCCCATGAAGCCGTCTACCGGCTTGCCTGCAATCATCAGCACGCAGGTGGGGATGCTGCGAATGCCAAAGGCCTTGGACAGTTGCTGCTCTTGGTCGGAGTCAATCTTGACCAGCTTGAAGCGGCCTTCGTAGTCGGCCTCGACCTTTTCCAGCAAGGGGCCAATCACCTTGCACGGGCCGCACCAGGGCGCCCAAAAGTCCAGCAGCACCGGTACCTGGTGCGAAGCGGCGATGACCTCGGTTTCAAAGTTTTCAATGGTGACGTCAATCATCGGCAAGACCTCGGGGTGTAAAAAGTAAAATTGCGGGTCTAGCTTCGCGGCCCTGGGGGCCGCTCTATCCAAGGCGGCGGCGCAGGCCGACGCATCCAACACTATGACCACCATCCAAATCGGCGTCGTCATGGGCTCCAGCTCCGACTGGGACACCATGCAACACGCGGTACAGATTCTCCAACAGTTTGGTATCGGTTTCGAGGCGCAGGTGCTTTCCGCCCACCGCATGCCCGACGAGATGTACGCCTACGCCGAAGCCGCCGCCGGTCGCGGCCTGCGCGCGATCATTGCGGGCGCGGGCGGCGCGGCCCATTTGCCCGGCATGCTGGCGGCTAAAACCGTGGTGCCGGTGCTCGGCGTGCCGGTGGCGAGCAAGCATTTGCAGGGTGTGGATTCGCTCTACAGCATCGTGCAAATGCCCAAGGGCGTGCCGGTGGCCACCTTTGCCATAGGCGCGGCGGGCGCGGCCAACGCCGCCTTGTTTGCCGTGGCGCTCTTGGCCAGTGGCGACGCCGCCTTGCGCGCGCAGCTCCTGGCTTTTCGTGCCGAGCAAACGGCGGCGGCGCGCGCCATGGAGCTTCCCATCCCTCGCCTGGGTGCCGGGGTGGCGGGTCTATGAGCCAGCCCCTAAGCCAGCCCGCAAGCCCCTTATTGCCCGGCACCGGCCCCGACGGCCAGCCCATGACGCTGGGCGTGATGGGCGGCGGCCAGCTCGGGCGCATGTTTGTGCATGCAGCGCAGGCCATGGGCTACGCCACCGCCGTGCTCGACCCGGACCCTTCCAGCCCGGCGGGCCTGGTCAGCCACCACCATGTCCAAACCAGTTACACCGACGCCGCCGGTCTGGCGCAACTGGCCGCCTGCAGCGCCGCCATCACCACCGAGTTTGAGAACGTGCCGGCCGACGCGCTGCGCACATTGGCTGCGCTGCGCCGGGTGGCGCCGGGTGCTGCCGCCGTGGCTATTGCGCAAGACCGTGCCGCAGAGAAAGCCCACTTTGGCCGCTGCGGCGTGGCCTGCGCGCCCTACGCCGAGATTCACACCGCCGCCGATGTGGCGCAGGTGGCCGGCGAGTTGCTGCCCGGTATCCTAAAAACCGCCCGCATGGGTTACGACGGCAAGGGCCAGGTGCGCGTGAGCGACCGCGCGGCACTGGCTGCCGCCTGGGCCGACT
>CANFNE010000215.1 GCA_947448105.1 Burkholderiales bacterium | reverse complement strand
TGGACATTGCCCGCCTGCGGGTGCTGGCTTACGCCATATCGTCGTTTTTTGGCGGGGTGGCGGGCGCGGGCTTCATTGCGATTTCGCAGTCCATTTACCCATCCTCATTCCAAAGCACGGACAGCGTGAACTTCATGCTCAATTGCTTTTTGGGCGGCTTAGGCTATGTGTTGGGCCCCATGCTGGGCACGCTCTTGCTGTACT
This sequence comes from Burkholderiales bacterium, assembly GCA_947448105.1. Taxonomy (GTDB): domain Bacteria; phylum Pseudomonadota; class Gammaproteobacteria; order Burkholderiales; family Burkholderiaceae_C; genus Allorhodoferax. Next base: position 4,290 of record CANFNE010000215.1, on the reverse strand, counting down.
TTGGCTGGGACTTGTTGTTTGCCACCGGGCGCTTTCAGCTGCTCATCTATTCGAGCCTGATGATTATTTTGATGCTGCTCCTGCCCAATGGCGTGCTGAGCCTGCTCGACCGCAAAGGAGACCGCAAATGAGCGCCATTCTTGAAGTCCGCGGACTCACCAAGCGTTTTGGCGGCCTTACCGCCGTCAACAACATCAGTTTTGATGTGCAAGAGCGCGAAATATTGTCGGTGATCGGCCCCAACGGCGCGGGCAAGTCCACGCTGTTCAAGCTGATTGCATCTTTCTTGCCCACCAGCAGCGGTGAAGTGGTGTTTCGGGGCGAGCGCATCAGCAACCGGGCGCCGCACGTGGTGGCCCGCAAAGGCGTGGTGCGCACATTCCAAGAGACCACCATCTTTCGGTCGATGACGGTGCGCGAAAACATCATCGTGGCCCACCACCTGCGCTCACGGGCGTCTATGCTTGATTTCTTCTTGGGCACCCGCCTGGCGGCGGCCGATGAGGCCGAGTTTGCGGTGTCTGCCGACGGCATCATCGACTTTCTGGGTCTGGACGCTATTCGCAACGAGATGGCGTCCAACCTGCCACAGGGCCACTTGCGCGCCCTGGGCATGGCCATCGGCCTAGCCACCAAGCCCACGCTGCTGCTGCTGGACGAACCCTTTGCCGGCATGAACCACGACGAGACCATGCGCATGGTCACCCTGGTGCGCCGCCTGCGCGAGGAACGCGGCGTCACCGTGTTACTGGTGGAACACGACATGCCGGCCGTGATGAAGATTTCGGACCGCATTGTGGTGCTCAACTTTGGCGAAAAAATCGCCGAAGGCACGCCCGCCGAGATCCAGAACAACCCCAAAGTCATCGAGGCCTATCTGGGCGCCGAAGACGCTGCGATCGGAATGTAGGCCATGCGCACTTTGCTGAATTTTGAAAACGTCGAGCTGTATTACGACCAGGTCTACGCGCTCAAGGGCGTGTCCCTGACCCTGGACGAAGGCGAAACCGTCGCACTGATTGGCGCCAACGGGGCGGGCAAATCGTCCATCCTGCGCGCTATTACCGGGCTGGCCAAGCTGCATTCCGGGCAAATCCACTTTATGGGCGAGCGCCTGGACGGTTTGGCCACGGCCGACATCGTCAAACGCGGCGTTGCCATGGTGCCTGAGGGGCGAAGGGTGTTTCCGTTCATGTCGGTCAAGGACAACCTGTTGATGGGCGCCTTTACCCGCACCGACAAGGCCGGCATCGCCCACACCCTGGACAGTGTGCTTGAGCGCTTTCCGCGCCTGCGCGAGCGCTATTCGCAGCAGGCCGGCACGCTGTCGGGCGGCGAGCAGCAGATGATGGTGATTGGCCGCGCGCTCATGACCAAACCCCGCATGCTGCTGCTCGACGAACCCAGCCTGGGCATCGCGCCCAAGCTGGTGCAAGACATTGCCCGCTCCATCGTGGCCATCTCGCGCGATGAAAAAGTCAGCGTCTTGCTGGTCGAACAAAACAGCCGCATGGCGCTGTCCATCTCCCAACGCACCTACGCTTTGGCCACGGGCAAAGTGGTGCTGGCGGGTGAATCCAAGGCCTTAATGGGCGACGAACGCATCAAGGCCGCTTACCTGGGCGGAGAGCTCGAATAACCATGCGCATTCTTGTAGTCAACCCCAACACCACCGCGAGCATGACGCGCAAGATCGGCGTGGCCGCCCAGCGGGCAGCGGCGCCGGGCACGCAGATTGTTGCCATCAACCCCGCCCATGGCCCGGCCTCGATTGAAGGCTATTACGACGAAGCCCTGAGCCTGGCTGGCCTATTGCAATCGGTGCGCCACGCGCAAGACTTTGACGCCGTGGTCGTGGCCTGTTTTGACGACACCGGCCTGGACGCCCTGCGCTGCCTGACCGACAAGCCCGTGGTCGGCATTGGTGAGGCCGCCTACCGGGTAGCCGCCATGCTGTGCAACAAGTTCTCGGTGGTCACCACGCTGGCGCGCTCGGTGCCCGCGCTTGAACACAACCTGCGGCGCTACGGCATGCAGCACCAATGCCAGCGGGTGCGCTCATCCGAAGTGGCGGTTCTCGATCTGGAAGACGCCCAGCCCGATGCGCTCAACAAAATCCGGGACGAAATCGCCCTGGCGCTGCGCGACGACCGGGCCGAAGCCATTGTGCTGGGCTGCGCCGGCATGGCCGACCTGGCGCATTCGATGTCTGAAGAGTTTGGTGTGCCCGTGCTCGACGGTCTGGCCTGCGCGGTGGCGCTGTGTGAAGGCATGGTGCGCCTGGGCGTGCGCACTTCGCGCCGGGGTGGCTATGCGCCGCCGCCTGCGGCGAAACTGGAATTGGCGGCCTAGGCGGATTGAGGCGCCCTGCTCTGCCAAACCCCGGCCTGCCCCGCGCAATACCTTTGACGGTTTGCGAACGCCCATAAAAAAAGCCCTCGAAAGAGGGCTTTTTTGCTGAAGTCCGGGATTAACCGCCCTTCTTGGCCCGCTTGCCGGGGTTCTTTTTGCTGCGGGTGGACACGCCACGCTCCAGGCTCACTTTTTGGCCGCGGCCTGCGCTGCCCAGGGTCATGCCGGGCAGAGGCTTGGGTGCGGGGGTGGCTTTGCGGTCTGCTTCGGTAACGATGGAATTGCCCATGAGATCTTTCCTAGATGTGTGATGGTGAAACCGTGTATTTGAACACTTTTTTGCCGCGTTTCCGACGCGACGGTGTTCTGCTTAGGCGCGCAGCGCTTTTTTCAGCTCCACGCCGAGTTCGGGCTTGTGGGCAAAGGGGTCGGTGGGGTTGCGTGACATGAGCACGTCTTCCATGCGAACCTGCACCGAGGCAATCGATTTCGGGTGGCTGTAGATGTAGAACTGGTTGGCCACCATGGCATCAAACACTTTTTGCGCCACGTCCGCTGCGCTGACCTTGCCGCTGCCCACGGCCTTGTCGCTCATGGCCTGGCCGATGAGCTGGCTCTTGGTAGGTTTGGCGCCATGGGCCTTGTGCTCGTCGGGGCGGTTGCGGTGGCTTTGGCTGATGCCGGTGGGCACAAAGAAGGGGCACAGCACGCTGGCGCTGATTTGCTCGGTCACCAGGGCCAGGTCTTGGTACAGGGTCTCGCTCATGCTGACCACGGCGTGCTTGCTCACGTTGTAGACACCCATGTTGGGCGCGTTGAGCAAGCCGGCCATGCTGGCGGTGTTGACGATGTGGCCCTGAAAAGCCGGGTCAGCGGCCGCAGCGGCCAGCATCATGGGAGTGAACACGCGAATACCGTGGGCCACGCCCATCAGGTTCACGCCAATCACCCATTCCCAGTCTTGCAGGGTGTTTTCCCAGATCAGGCCGCCCGAGCCCACGCCGGCGTTGTTGAACACAAAGTTCGGTGCGCCAAAGCGCGCCAGGGTGGCCGCGCCCAGGGCTTCGACCTGGTCGGCCTTGGACACGTCCACGCGCATGGCCAGCACCGGGGCACCGGCGGCGGTCATCTCCGCAGCAGCCCGGTCCAGCGCGTCTTGCTGCACATCGGCCAGCACCAGGTTCATGCCGAGCGCGGCGCCAATGCGGGCGCATTCCAGGCCAAAGCCCGAACCGGCGCCGGTGATAACAGCGGTTTTGTTTTTGAAGTCAGAAATCATGCGTGGGTCTCGTTAAAGATGAAGAAAAGAAGAAAACAGGTTCAGACCGCGCGCAGCGAATAGCCAATGCGCGGGAAATGCACATGCACCACGCCCGCGCGCGGGTCTTCACGGCGCAGGGTGTAGCGGGTGCGGGTGGCGGCTAGCAAGATGCCTTCGGTAGGTTCCTGGCCAAAGGTTTCGGCAGAGATGGTCACAGCGCAGCCTAAGGGAATACCGTGCTCGTCTTGGAACACGGTGTCTTGCGCCAAAGCCAGCGGTTCACTGGCGGCGCAAAGGGCGATCGCCTGCTCGGCGCTGAACTTCTCCATCTTCCCGTGGCCCAGGGCGGCCATGCGGTCCATCCAGGCCAGCACCGAGGGCGTGGCGTGCAAGATGTCGGCCATCACCGGCACACAGTGGCGGGTAAACCACAGCGGGTGGTAGGCGGCAAAGTCGGCCACGCAGGGTGCGCTGCCCAGCAAGAAGTCTTGGTGGTCCAGCATATGGGCCAGGCGGCGCAAATACGATTTGTAGCTGGCGGTGGCGTCCGCCGGGCGGCTGCGCGTCATGCCCGCAGACATGGCGCCTCGGTCGGCGGCAAAGGCTTTGGCGGCTTCAGGCGGCGCGTCGGCAAACAGCGCGGCGGCGCCCTTGGGGCCCAGGTTGTAGGCCATGGC
>CANFNE010000214.1 GCA_947448105.1 Burkholderiales bacterium | reverse complement strand
CGGGGTCGGCATGGGCGACGCCGGCCACTTCTTTGCCTGCAATCGGGTGCGCGGGTACGAAGCAGGTAATGCCTTCGCCTAGCGCGCGTTCGGCGGCGGACACGACGTCGCATTTGGTGGAGCCCACGTCCATCACCAGCGCATGGTCGGACAGGGCGGCGGCAATTGCGGCCAGGGTGGATTCGGTCGCGGCCACGGGCACGGCCACCAGCACCAGGTCTGAGCCCCGGGCCGCGTCTGCCGCCGTGGTGGCCACCGCGTCCACCACGCCCATGGATAAGGCCCGTGCCCGGGTCGATTCGGACGGGCTAAAGCCCACCACGTGCTTGACCAGACCGGCGCGCTTGAGCGCCAGCGCAAACGAGCCACCCATCAGGCCGCAGCCCACCAAACCGAGTTGTTCAAACATCACGCCAGCGTCGCCGTAGTCTGCCAGGGGGGAGGTGCCCAGCACTTTGTAAAAAGCGCACAGGTTTTGCAAATCGGCCAGCGCCGCTTTGACGTGGGGTTCAGACGGGTGGCCTTGCAGATCAATGTAGAAGAAATATTCCCACTGGCCCGAGCGCGCGGGGCGCGACTCAAAGCGCGTCATGGACACGCCGTGCAGTTTGAGCGGCACCAGCATGTCGTGCACCGCGCCCGGGCGGTTGGGCACGGATACGACCAGGCTGGTGCAGTCGCGGCCACTGGCCTGCGGCGCGGGCAGGGTGTCGGGCAGGCAGACCACCACGAAGCGGGTGCGGTTGAAAGCGTCGTCCTGAATGGCGCGCGCCGCCAAGTGCAGGCCAAAGGTGGCGCCTGCACGCTCGCTGGCAATGGCAGCCCAGGTGGGCTCAGACGCGGCCAGCCGCGCGCCTTCGGCGTTGCTAGAGACCGCGCGGCGCTCGGCGTGGGGTAGATGCGTGGTGAGCCACTGCTGGCACTGCGCCAGCGCCTGGGGGTGGGCCATCACGACTTCAATGCCTTCTAGGCTGTTGCTGGCGCGCAGCAAGTGGTGGCGCACCATCAGGCTGATCTCGCCCACGATGTGCAGCGGGGTGGTCAGCAGCAAATCCAGCGAGCGGGTGACCACGCCTTCGGTGCTGTTTTCCACCGGCACCACGCCGTATTCGGCCGACCCGGCGGCGGTGGCCTGGAACACTTCGTCAAAGCTGCCGCAAGGCACGTGCGCAATGCTGGAGCCAAAAAAGCGCAGGGCGGCTTCTTCGCTAAACGTGCCAGCCGGACCCAGATAGGCGACACGCTGTGGCGCTTCCAGGGCGCGGCAGGCGGACATGATTTCGCGCCAGATAAAGGCCACGCTCTCGGGCTTGAGCGTGCCCGCGTTGCGGGTTTGTGCGTTGGCGTGCTGCAGGTTGCCGATGACTTGCGCCTCGCGCTCGGGGCGAAACACCACCGAGCCTTCGCCTTTTTTGAGCTCCCCCACCTCGTGCGCCAGACCGGCGCGGCGGTTGAGCAGGGCCAGCAGGTCGAGGTCAAGCGCGTCAATTTGCACGCGAAGGTCGGAAAGTGTCTTGGTCATCAAAGTTTCCTGGTTCGCCGGCTCTAAGCGTGGTTGCGCTCAAAGGCCTGCATATAGTCCACCAGCGCCTGCACGCCGGCCAGGGGCATGGCGTTGTACAGGCTCGCGCGCATGCCGCCTACCGATTTATGGCCCTTGAGCTGCAACAGGCCGGCGGCGGCGGCGCCAACTAAAAATGCATCGTTCACGGCCTCGTTGCGCAGAAAAAACGGCACATTCATGCGCGAGCGGCACTGCGCTGCGACCGGGTTGAAGTACAAATCCGAACGGTCAATGGCCTGGTACAGGGCCTGCGCTTTGGCGATATTTTGGGCCTCGATGGCCGCAATACCGCCCTGGCGCACCAACCAGTCAAACACCAAACCGGCCATGTAAATGGCGTAAGTGGGCGGTGTGTTGTACATGGAGCCGTTGGCGGCCACGGTCTCGTAATTGAAGGCGCTGGGGCAAATCGCCAGCGCGTGGCCCAGCAAGTCTTCACGCACCACCACCACCGTCAAGCCGGCCGGGCCAAGGTTTTTTTGCGCGCCGCCAAAGGCCAGGCCCACGCGGCTCCAGTCCACCGGGCGCGAGGCCACTTGCGACGAAAAATCGACCACCAGCGCGGCGTTAGAGCCCAGGGCTTGAAGGTCGGGCAGGGTGTGGAACTCCACGCCGTGGATGGTTTCGTTGCTGCAAATATGGACGTAGCTGGCGCCTGGCCGTATTTGCCACGTGCCAGCGTCGGGAATACCGGTAAAGCCGGAGGCCTGGCTGCTGGCGGCAATGTGGGTACGGCTGTATTTACCAGCCTCTTGCCAGGATTTCTGGCTCCAGCTGCCGGTGAGCACAAAGTCGGTCAGACCGGGCTCACCCGCTGGCGCCCTCAGGGCGCTCAGGTTGAGCGGCACGATAGCGTTCTCGGCCAGGCCACCGCCTTGCATGAACAAAATCTTGAAGTGCGCGGGCACGTCCAACAGGCTGCGCAGCGTGGCTTCTGCGTGCGCGCAGATGGACATGAACTCCTTGCCCCGGTGGCTCATTTCCATCACGCCCATGCCACAGCGTTTGCCGCTGGCGTCAGGCCAGTCCAGCATTTCGCTGGCCGCTTGCGCCAGCACCTCAGCAGGCATAGTCGCCGGACCGGCCGAAAAGTTATAGGGTCGGGTCACGCAGCAGGCCTGGTTTAGGCGTCGGTCGGGGTGTCGCCGTCGGGGCTGCCATCGGCTTGCGGCACATCGCTGGCGTCTGGCGCGTCGGTGGCTTCGGACGGGTTGGCGTCGTTTTCCACAATGCGCTGCAGGCCGCTGAGCTTGGAGCCTTCGTCCAGACCGATCAGGGTCACGCCCTGGGTGGCGCGGCCAAGTTCGCGGATCTCGGACACGCGCGTGCGCACCAAAACACCCCGGTCGGTGATCAGCATGATTTCGTCCTCGGCATGCACCAGCGTGGCGGCCACAACACGGCCGTTACGCTCGGTTTGCTGGATAGCGATCATGCCCTTGGTGCCGCGGCCGTGGCGGGTGTATTCGGTAATGCTGGTGCGCTTGCCATAGCCGTTTTCGGTCGCGGTCAGCACGCTTTGCAGTTCGTCTTCGGCCACCAGCATCGCGATCACGCTTTGGCCGTCTTCGAGGTTCATGCCTTTGACGCCGCGCGACTGGCGACCGTGCGCGGTCACTTCGTCTTCGTTAAAGCGCACCGCCTTGCCGCCGTCCGAGAACAGCATCACATCGTGCTGGCCGTCAGTGATGGCCGCGCCAATCAGGAAGTCGCCTTCGTCCAGGTTCACAGCAATGATGCCGACCTTGCGCGGGTTGCTGAAGTCGTCTAGCGGCGTCTTTTTGACCGTGCCCATGGATGTGGCCATGAAGACATATTGGTCGGCCGGGAAGGTGCGTTTGTCACCGGTGAGCGGCAGCACCACGGTAATTTTTTCGCCTTCTTGCAAGGGGAACATATTGACGATGGGACGACCACGTGAGCCGCGCGAGCCCTGCGGCACCTCCCACACCTTGAGCCAGTACAGGCGGCCCCGGTTGCTAAAGCACAAGATGTAATCGTGCGTGTTGGCGATAAACAGCTGGTCCACCCAGTCGTCTTCTTTGGTGGCGGTCGCTTGTTTGCCGCGTCCGCCACGCTTTTGTGCCCGGTATTCGCTCAGGGGCTGGCTCTTGATGTAGCCGCTGTGGCTGAGTGTGACCACCATGTCGGTGGGTGTAATCAGGTCTTCGGTGCTCAGGTCATAAGAGCTGTGCTCCACCAGGCTGCGGCGCGCGCCGATCTTGGTCTGCCCAAACTCTTGGCGAATGCTGCCCAGTTCGCCGGTAATGATGGTGGACACGCGCTCAGGCTTGGCCAAAATGTCCAGCAGGTCTTCAATCTCCGCCATCACCTCTTTGTATTCAGCAACGATCTTGTCTTGCTCCAGGCCGGTCAGGCGCTGCAGGCGCATTTGCAGGATTTCTTGCGCTTGCGTATCACTCAGACGGTACAGGCCGTCGCTGCCCATGCCGTATTCTTTTTCCAGGCCGTCGGGTCGGTAGTCGTCGGCATTGACCACGCCACCGTCGCTGCGGCTGCGGGTGAGCATTTCGCGCACCAGCACGCTGTCCCAGCTGCGCGTCATCAGCTCCGCCTTGGCCACCGGGGGCGTGGGGGCGTTGCGGATGATGGCAATAAAGTCGTCAATATTGGCCAGCGCCACCGCCAGGCCTTCGAGCACATGGCCGCGCTCGCGCGCCTTGCGCAGGTTGAACACAGTCCGGCGTGTGACCACTTCGCGGCGGTGCTGCAAAAACACCTCGATCAGGTCCTTCAGGTTGCACAGCTTGGGCTGCCCGTCAATCAGCGCCACCATGTTCATCCCAAAGGTGTCTTGCAGTTGCGTCTGTTTGTACAGGTTGTTGAGTACCACTTCGGGCACTTCGCCACGTTTGAGCTCAATCACCAAGCGCATGCCCGATTTGTCGGACTCGTCCTGGATGTGGCTGATGCCTTCGAT
>CANFNE010000213.1 GCA_947448105.1 Burkholderiales bacterium | reverse complement strand
TGGCCGACGCTAAAGCGCTGATAGAGCGCCGCGTCAAGCGCTGATCTGCACGCACCGCAGCCCTGAGATTCGAACGCGCCACATGCCACGCCTTTCACCACGAGCCGTCCCCTACGTGCTGCTGAGCCCGTTTGTGGTTTTGTTTCTGGTGTTTGGCGTGTTTCCGCTGGGCTTTTCTTTCTTTTTGGCCTTTCAGAGCTGGGAACCGACCGCGGGCCTGGCGTCCATGAAGTTTGTGGGCCTGGACAACTTTGCCTTTGCCATTACCGACGAGTGGTTCTGGAAGTCGCTCAAAAACACCGCCTGGTTGGCGGTGGCCGCCGGGGTGCCGCAGCATGTGGTGGCCATTCCACTGGCCTATTTCATCCACACCTCGTTCAAGCGCACCCGCAACAGTGTGATTGGGGCCTACTTCTTGCCCTACATCACCAGCACGGTGGCCATTGCCATGATGTTTAGCACCTTGTTTTCCACCGACTACGGGCTGATCAACGTGGGCTTGCAGGCGCTAGGCCAGGTGCCGGGCCTGGGTTGGCTGGCGCCTGAGGCTGCCATTGATTGGTTGGGCCGGGCTGAGAACGTCAAGCCCGCCATTTCGCTGGTGGTGTTCTGGCGCTACGTGGGCTTTAACACGGTGCTGTACCTGGCGGCGCTGCAGACCATACCGGGCGATATTTACGAGGCCGCCACCATGGACGGCGCGGGGCGCTGGCAGCAGTTTTGGTTCATCACCCTGCCCAGCCTGCAGCCCATGATTTACTTTGGCGTGACCTTGAGCGTGATCGGCGGCCTGCAGCTTTTTGAAGAGCCTTTCATCCTGACCGGCGGGCGCGGCGGCACCGACCAGGCCGGCATGACGACTGCCATGTACATGTACCGCACGGCGTTTGAGTTCAATGACTTTGGCGGCGCCAGCGCCCTGTCGTGGCTGTTGTTTGTGTTTGTCGCCCTGTTGACCTGGCTGACCAACCGCGCCTTCAAACCGCGCGGCCCCGCCGCCTAACGCCCATGCAAATCAACACCGATCGACTCGCCCCGCGCGCGGCCTACCTGCTGGTGGCCGTGGGCGCCGTGGTGATGCTGCTGCCCTTTTATTTCATGTTCGTGTTTGCCAGCCATTCACGCACCGAGATCTTTAACCTGCCGCCACCGCTGTTTTTTGGCTCGGATTTTTTGCTCAACCTCGACATCCTGACCACCAAAATTCCGTTTTGGCGCAGCCTGGGCTGGAGCTTGTATGTGGCGCTGGCCTCCACCGGCCTGACCTTGCTGTTTTGTTCCATGGGCGGGTATGCGTTTGCGATGTTTGAGTTTCGATTCAAGCAGCCGCTTTTTTTGCTGGTCATGGGCACCATGCTGCTGCCGTCCTTTCTGGGCATGATCCCGACCTTCATGATCATGGACGCCTTTGGCTGGATCGACCAGCCGCGTGCGCTCTACATTCCCGGCGCGGCCAGCGCCTTTGGCATTTTCATGATGCGCCAGTTTGTCAGCAGCTCCATTCCGCGCGACCTGATTGAGGCCGCGCGCATGGACGGCTGCGGCGAGCTCGGCATTTACTGGCGCATTGTGGTGCCGCTGCTCAAGCCCGCCATGGGCACGCTGGGGCTGATCACCTTTATCGCGTCATGGAACAACTTTATCGGGCCGCTGATTGTGATGCGCTCGCCCGAGATGTACACCTTGCCACTGGCGCTGCGCAGCATGCAAAGCCCGGTCAACACCGAGTGGGGCGCGGTGATGGCGGGCTCGGCCATTGCAACGCTGCCGCTCTTGGTGCTGTTTGCCATTTCCTCGCGCCGCCTGATTGACGGCCTGACTGCGGGCGCGGTCAAGTAAAGGACTTGCGCAGCCCGTTCATCTTCTTCGACCTCCACCTTTTCTTTTCTCGCCATGCTTTCCCCTCTTCACACCAGCCCCACCGCAGCATTTCCCAAAGACTTTGTCTGGGGCGTCGCCACCAGCGCGTTTCAGATTGAAGGCGCCAGCGCTAGCGACGGCAAAGGCCCCTCCATTTGGGATACCTTTTGCCAAGTCCCCGGCGCCATTGCCGACGCCAGCGACGGCAGCGTGGCCTGCGAGCACTACGCGCGCTGCGCAGAGGATCTGGACATGATTGCCAGGTTAGGCGTCAACGCCTACCGGTTTTCCACCAGCTGGCCCCGCGTGCAGCCCACAGGGAGCGGCGCCTGGAACGTAAAAGGCCTGGACTTTTACGAGCGCCTGGTAGACGGCTTGCTGGAGCGCGGCATTGCGCCCTACCTCACCCTCAACCACTGGGATCTGCCCGAGGCCCTTCAAGCCAAAGGTGGCTGGGCCAACCGCGACACCGCGCAGCACTTTGTCGATTACGCCCTGGGCATGCATGCGCGCCTGGGAGACCGGGTGGCCTCCATTGCCACCCACAACGAGCCTTGGGTGATGTCGGTGCTGGGCCATGAATCAGGCATCTTTGCCCCCGGCATCAAGCACCGGGCCACGGCCATGCAAGTGGCGCACCACCTGCTGCTCAGCCACGGTATGGCGCTGCGCGCGCTGCGCGAAGCGGGATGCAAGGCCAGCCTGGGTATCGTGCTTAACCTCTCGCCCATCGAGCCCGCCACCGGCAGCGCCGCCGACCGGGCCAAAGCCCGGCTCGAAGATGGCCGCCTGGTGCGCTGGTACATGGATCCGCTGTTCAAAGGCGCCTACCCCGCCGACGTACTGGAGCACCTGCAGGCCGACCGCCCCGTCGTCCAGCCCGGTGACATGGACATCATCCAGACGCCCATGGACTTTTTGGGCATCAACTACTACTCGCGCACAGTGGCCAGCGCGGGCGAACCATGGGACGTACACAAGAGTGGCCTGGAGGTGACCGACATGGACTGGGAGGTTTACCCCCAGGGCCTGACCGCGCTGCTGCTGCGCCTACACCAGGACTACACGGTACCGGCCATGTTCATCACCGAAAACGGCGGAGCCTTCAAAGACCCGCTCATCAACGGACAGGTGCACGACGCCAACCGCACCCGCTACCTGCAAACCCATATCGAGGCGGTCCGACACGCCATGGCCCAGGGCGTGAACATGGGGGGCTACATGGTTTGGAGCCTGATGGACAATTTCGAATGGGCCTCGGGCTACGCCAAGCGCTTTGGCATCGTGCACGTGGACTACGCCACGCAAAAACGCACACTCAAAGACAGTGCCCGCTGGTACCAAAGCTTTTTAGCCCAGCAAGCAGCAGCGCATCTGGCCAACGCGGCCTGAACCCACGTTTTCCAAAGGACACCGCACCATGGGCACGGTTACGCTGCGGGGCATCCGCAAAAGTTACGAAAAAATCGACGTCATTCGTGGCATTGACATTGAGGCGCAAGACGGCGAGTTTTTGGTGTTTGTCGGCCCCTCGGGTTGCGGCAAATCGACCACACTGCGCATGATCGCGGGCTTGGAGAGCATTAGCGCGGGCGACTTGCTGATTGACGGCGTGCGCGCCAACGAGCTGCGTCCAGCCGACCGGGGCGCGGCCATGGTGTTCCAGAGCTATGCCCTGTACCCGCATATGACGGTCGAGGAGAACATGGGCTTCGCCCTGAAGATGGCCGGCGTTCCCAAAGCCCAGCGCGCGCAACAGGTGCACCAGGCCGCGGAGACCTTGCGCATGGGTGAACTGCTGGCGCGCTACCCCAAAGAGCTATCAGGCGGCCAGCGCCAGCGCGTGGCCATTGGCCGCGCCATTGTGCGCAAGCCCAAGGTGTTTTTGTTTGACGAGCCGCTGTCCAACCTGGACGCCGCACTGCGCGTGGACATGCGCGTCGAACTGGCCCGGTTGCACAAAGAGCTGGGCACCACCATGATTTACGTCACCCACGACCAGGTTGAGGCCATGACGCTGGGCAACCGCATTGCGGTGTTCAACCAAGGCCGAATCGAGCAGGTGGGCGCGCCGCTAGAGCTGTACAACCGCCCGGCCAACACCTTTGTAGCCACCTTTATCGGCGCACCCAAAATCAACCTGGTGCCCCGTCCCGCGGACGGGGCAAGCGCGGCACACCAGGCCCTTTGGGTCGCACTTGGCGGTACGCAATGGGACCGAGCGCATCACATTGGCGTTCGCCCGGAACACCTGCAGGTCAGCGCAGACGGTGGCGCCGTAAGCGCCACCATTGCGCTGGCCGAACACTTAGGCGACGCCTCCATCCTGCATCTGCGGGTCGAGGGCGTGGACGAACTGCTGAAAGCCAAAGTGAGCGCAGAACACAGCCATTACCAGGGCGGCCAAGCCGTAGCCATCAGCGCAGATCGCGCTTGGGTGCTGGCCTTTGACACGGCAGGCCAGCGCATTTAGCGCCCATACCCGGCCCCTGGGGCAAACCGGTGCTCCGCTAGGCTTTTAAGTACGTTGCAATTGCCCGCGCGGGCAGCGTGGCGGCGTACTGCGCATCGCCCAGGCGCAGGGTGAATTCAATCGCTGATTCGCCGCGGTTAAGCGCCACTACCGCCAGCGAACCGTCGGGGTTGCGAAACGCACAGCACTCCAAGGCCTCCAAGG
>CANFNE010000212.1 GCA_947448105.1 Burkholderiales bacterium | reverse complement strand
TATGGGTGGGAAGTAAATAGGAGTGCCGAGTTTGAATCTGCGTTACAAGGCAGCCGCATTGCTTGCGGCTGTCTTTCTCTACCTTCAGATAAATCCCGCGCTGGCTCAGTCTCAGCCCCAGCCCCCAGCCCACTACAACGCCGCAGAACTCCAGCGCGAATCCCCCACCAGCGTCCAATTCGCCTTCGCCCTCAACCTGCCCCAGGCGTTGCACCAAGTGCTGGCGCCGCAACTCTCCTACCCCGCCTTTCTGCAACGCTATGGCGACTTGCCCGAACCGGCGCTCGATAAAGAAATGGCCCAGGCCGCTGCATCCCTGAGCGCCAAGGCCTATTTCACCTTGCCCTCCGGTGCCAAGGCCCCTGTCAAGCAGTGGCAGTTGCCCGACGCGCAGGCAGTGCGCGACTCCTTGAAGGCCAGCCTGATGCTGCTGAACATGCCGCCGGGGCCGGCATCGCACCTCGACCCCGTGCGCGTGCTGGCACGGGTGCAGGCCAAGACGCCGATCACCCGGGTGCAATTGCAGTTGCCCCCGGCGCTGTACCCCATCGTGGTGAGCCTGCCCAACGACAAGTTCTGGCTGACCGCGCAGATCCCCATGGCCATCGTGGACTTGCCATAAGCGATGTCCGCCAGTGGTGGCACACTCCCCCCCTTTGAATATTGCTACAGCGGCGCGGCCGCTGTTTCTTGATGAACGCTCCTACTTCCAACCCCGCTGGCCCTTCTTACCTGATTGGCGTAGACACCGGCGGCACCTATACCGACGCAGCCATCATCGAAGCCCAGGGCCACAAGGTCGTGGCCTCGGCCAAGTCGATTACCACCAAGGGCGACCTGGCCATTGGTGTGACCGGTGCCATTACTGAGGCGATTGCCAAACTGCCCCAAGGCCTGGCGGCCAGGGACATTGCGCTGGTGTCGGTGTCTACCACCTTGGCCACCAACGCCGTGGTGGAAGGCCACGGCAGCGCTGTGGGCGTGGTGCTGATCGGCTTTGACGCGGCCATGGTCGAGCGCACTGGCATTGCCAAGGCGTTTCCTGGCATCCCGATGGCAGTGATTGACGGCGGCCACGACCACAACGGCGACGCCCGCATGGCGCTGGACGAGGACGCCCTGGGCTCCGCACTGGCTGCCATGGCGCCCCGGGTGGATGCGTTTGCCGTGGCCTCTGCCTTTGCAGTGCGCAATTCGGCCCATGAGCTGCAGGCGCGCGCGCTGATCGTGGCTGCCACCGGCAAGCCCGTCACCCTGTCCACCGAGTTGTCGTCTTCACTGGACGCGCCACGGAGGGCGCTCACCGCCACACTCAATGCGCGCCTGATTGCCCGCGTGTCGGGCCTGATTGACGCGGTGGGCCGTTCGATGTCGGAGCTAGGCATCGTCTGCCCGCTGATGATCGTCAAGGGCGACGGCAGCCTGGCGCTGGCGCAAAGCGTGGCCACCCGGCCGATTGAGACCGTGCTCTCGGGCCCGGCAGCCAGCCTGGTGGGTGCGCAATGGCTCTCGGGCCTGCAAAGCTTCATCATGTCCGACATGGGCGGCACCACCACCGATTTGGGCGTGCTGATCGACGGCCGGCCGCGCGTGAACGAAGAGGGTGCCGAAGTGGGCGGCTGGCGCACCATGGTGCGCGCTATCGACGTGCGCACCATTGGCCTGGGTGGCGACAGCGAAGTGGCGCTGGGCGCGGCGGGCAAACTCACGATCAACCCCCAGCGCATCGTGCCCGTGTCCTTGTTGGGCGCACGCTATCCCCAAGTACTTGCCATGCTGCAGGCCGATCTGGCGGATGTGGACGGCGGCGGCGCCATGCACGGGCGCTTTGTACTTTTGCCCTTCGGCACCCGGTCGGGTGCCGATTCCGAATTCGGCGCACGCGCCGGCACCGCCACGGCCGAGCTGCCCCCGCGCGAGGCCGACGTCTTGCGCCTGGTGACCGAGGCGCCGCAGCCCCTGCGCAAACTCGCCACCTCGCTGCACGCGCAGCGCGCCATTGCCGCCTTGCAAAAAAAGGGCTTGGTGCAGGTGGCCGGTTTCACGCCCTCCGACGCAGCCCATGTGCTCGATTTGCAGGCCAACTGGTCCAAACCCGCCGCCGTGCTGGCCGCGCAACTGGGCTGCCGCCTGCGCGAAATGAAGCTACCCACACCCGAGCGCACCCAGGCCTATGCGCAACTGGTGTGGAGCGAAACCGTGCGCCTGACCGCCAAAGCCATCCTGGACACCGCCTGCGGCTTTACCCTGCCCGAAGACAAGCTGGTGCAAGCCGTTTGCAGTGGTGCCAGCCGTGTCGGACTGACCCAAGTCAGCCTGCGCCCGAGCGTGCCGGTGGTGGCGGTGGGCGGCCCGGTCAAGGTGTATTACGGCGAGGTGGGCAAGCGCCTGGGCTGCGAGATGGTGTTCCCCGCGTTTTGCGACGTGGCCAACGCAGTGGGCGCGGCCACTGGCGTGGTGGCGCACGCGGTGCGGGTGGAAGTCCATGGCGACGGCAGCGGTGTGTTCCGCTTGCATTCCACGGTGGGCACGCAGCAGTTCACCAACGCCGCGCTGGCCCTGGAAGCCGCAACGAGCCTGGCGCGCCAAAGCGCCCTGGACGCGGTGCGCGCCATGGGTGCGGCGGACCCGCAAGTGCAAATTGGGGTGACCAAAAGCTATTTCCCCAACGCGGTGGACGACCGCGGCCTGATGGAAGCCGTGGTGCTGGCCGAGGGCATGGGCAGGCCTTGATTACCGCTTGGTGCGGTACAAGAGGGCCGCCTGTTCGCCAAGCAGCTTTGTATTAAGATGTACGTGTACATCCATTAGGAGCTTGGCATGGCCCAAACCAAATTGTTTAAAAACGGCAATTCCCAGGCCGTGCGAATTCCGGCAGAGCTGGCCTACAGCGCCTGGGACGTGGAACTGGTCATTGAGCGCGTGGGCGACGAGTTGCGTATCCGACCGGCCCAGCGCCGCATGGGGGACGTTCTGGCCAAGCTGGCCCGTTTTTCGCCCGACTTCATGTCCCAGGGGCGCGGACAAAACTTCGAGGGCGAACGCGAGGCGCTATGAACCCGAAGTTCATGCTCGACACCAATATCTGCATCTATTTGATGAAACACCAGCCGCCCCAGGTGCGCGCGCGGTTTGATGCCTGTTTTGTAGGAGATGTTGTGATCTCTGCCATCACCCTGGCCGAGCTTGAATTTGGGATTGCCTGTTCCTTGCCCGCAGCCCAGGCGGGTAATCGCCTGGCGCTGGACAGTTTGCTTGAGGATATTTGGGTCGCACCCTTTGAGGCCAAGGCCGCACGCGCTTATGGGCCTGTGCGCGCCGCATTCAAAGACCGCAGCCGCGACGCACTGGACAAACTCATTGCGTCGCACGCCATCGCGCTGCAGACCACGCTGGTCACCAACAACGAGGCAGACTTTGCGCATTACCCCGGCTTGGTCTTGGAGAACTGGGTCAAGAACCACTGAGTGCAGCCGGGCAAGCAGCTTATCAATGGCCAATGTGCATCCGGCCATTCGCGGCGACCTAAATCGATTTGCTGGACGATCCTTCGTGCGATTGGCACAGGTAGTTGATCCGCATTTCACCCGGCGTGCCGGGGCGGGCCGGCGCGAAACTCAGGTCTGTTAAGGGAAGCTCTGCTTCCTGGTGGACCGGCGCACTGGTGGAATCGAAATCGCTGAAATAGGTGTTGGCGGTGTAAGCCAGCAGACGGCGGCTGCAATCGACGTAACTGATGTAGGTGGTCGAAAGGTATGCGGTGTTGTCTGGCCCGAACTGCGTTTGCGACCAAGCGGTGCGCAAATTGGCTTTGACGAGGGGCGCTTGCAACACTACGCTGGACGCATCCACATACCAATAAGTGACCTTTTTCAAGTCGGTGCTCGTCGTCAGCAGTGTCCAATCCGCTGCATGCGCCGCAAATCCCAGTGCCCCCATACCAAGCATTGCCACCCATCGCATTTCAGATTCCTTTCGTCAGGTTGCCAACGTGTTCCATCGGTTGGCATTTACTTCATCTTTCATTCTGGCAGCGTTTGCATGGGCGGGTGCAGCCAGGGCTTATGGCGTCAGGGTCGCAGACGCCTTCGGCAGGTGCGCACTGATTTGGGGCGAAATTGGGGCGCAAGAGCCGCGAGGCATGGCCTGTGTCTTGCTTGGATAAGCCACTATGCTCCACCCTGCGATGGTCGCTTTCCCCCGTATGCTCCATACGCCGCGCCACCGGTAAAACCTTAAGCCTACCCAGTACACCATCCATGTCCATCCACGTAGCCCTGCACCACGTCACCCACTACACCTACGACCGGCCGGTGCAGCTCGGCCCCCAGGTGGTTCGTTTGCGTCCGGCGCCGCATTGCCGCAGCCGCATCCTGTCGTACAGCCTGCGCATTGAGCCCGAAGAGCATTTCATCAACTGGCAGCAAGACCCGTTTGCCAACTACCAGGCGCGCCTGGTGTTTCCCAAAAAAACCACGCAGTTCAAGGTGACGGTGGATTTGGTCACCGAGATGGCGGTGTTCAACCCCTTTGACTTCTTTGTCGAGCCCTCGGCCAAAG
>CANFNE010000211.1 GCA_947448105.1 Burkholderiales bacterium | reverse complement strand
CTGCGCCAGGTGGCTGCGAAATTCGGCAATCGAAGAAGTAAAAGGCATGTGCGCTGGTCCGTGTGGCTTGTGATTTTTGAGAGAATGAATTATTCTGCACACGAAAGATAAAGCGAACCCACCACCATGTCAAGCACTATATTGCATATATCAGGGTTAACACCGAGCGAAGCCCCGGATGCGGAGCTGGCGCCGCCACCCGCAAAACACCCATTTTTGGTCGCTCTGGGCGCGCGCGTCAGCGCTTTGCGTTCCCGACGGGGCATGACGCGCAAGGCGCTGGCCCTGGCCGCCGATGTGTCCGAGCGCCATCTGGCCAATATGGAATACGGCCTGGGCAATGCCTCGGTGCTGGTGCTGCTGCAAGTGGCCAGCGCCCTGCAGTGCACAGTGAGCGAGCTCATTGGCGACGTCACCACCTCGTCGCCCGAGTGGCTCATGATCCGGGAAATGCTGGAGCAGCGCGACGACGCCACCTTGCAAAAAGTGCGCGTGGCCATTGGCGAGTTGCTGGGCACGGGCGGGGGCAACGCCACCCTGAGCCCGCGCGTGGCGCTCATTGGATTGCGCGGCGCGGGCAAGTCCACGCTGGGCAAGATGCTGGCGCAAGACCTGGGCTATCCCTTTGTGGAGCTGAGCCAGGAGATCGAAAAATTTGCGGGCTGCAGCGTGGCCGAAATACAGGCCCTGTATGGCGTGAGCGCCTACCGCCGCTACGAGCGCCGCGCGCTCGAGGAAAGTATCCAGATCTACCCCGAGGCGGTGATTGCCACGCCCGGCGGCCTGGTGTCCGACCCGGCGAGCTTTAACCTGCTGCTGGCGCACTGCACCACGGTGTGGCTGCAGGCCGCGCCCGAAGACCATATGCACCGCGTGATTGCCCAGGGCGATATGCGCCCCATGGCAGCCAGCAAAGAGGCGATGGAAGACCTCAAGGGCATTTTGACGGGCCGCGCGCCCTTTTATTCCAAGGCGCAACTCAGCGTGAACACCAGCGCGCAGCCGCTGGACGCCACCTTTGAGCTGCTGCGCCAGACGGTGCGCCAAGGGCTGCACCTGCAGGCCTGAAACAAGGACCTCCAACGCAGGCCTGAAAAAACTTGCAAAAAAATGCTTGACCTTGTTTCAAAACATGCACTATGATGCGTCATCATTAAAAAGTGCATTTTTGTGCACATTTCTTTAGGAGCATCCAGCCATGTCGTCCAACACCGTCAGTTACGAAACCCAGCCCGCCGATTACAAGCATTGGAAACTCAGCTTTGACGGCGCGGTCGCCACGCTCAAAGCCGACTTTGACGAAAACGCCGGCCTGCGCCCGGGCTACAAGCTCAAACTCAACAGCTACGACCTGGGCGTGGACATTGAGCTCAACGACGCCATCCAGCGCATCCGCTTTGAGCACCCCGAAGTGCGCACCGTGGTGGTGACCAGCGCCAAAGACAAGGTGTTTTGCTCGGGCGCCAACATCTTTATGTTGGGCGTGAGCAGCCACGCCTGGAAGGTGAACTTTTGCAAGTTCACCAACGAGACCCGCAACGGCCTGGAAGACTCGTCCGCCCACAGCGGCCTCAAATTCCTGGCGGCGGTCAACGGCGCTTGCGC
Source organism: Burkholderiales bacterium (assembly GCA_947448105.1). Taxonomy (GTDB): domain Bacteria; phylum Pseudomonadota; class Gammaproteobacteria; order Burkholderiales; family Burkholderiaceae_C; genus Allorhodoferax. The sequence continues at coordinate 2,997 of CANFNE010000211.1, read as the reverse complement.
CGGTGGCGGCTATGAGCTGGCCCTGGCCTGTGACGAAATTATTCTGGTGGACGACCGCTCCAGCGCGGTGAGCTTGCCCGAAGTGCCGCTCTTGGGCGTGTTGCCCGGCACCGGCGGCCTGACCCGTGTGACCGACAAGCGCAAAGTGCGCCACGACCTGGCCGACCTGTTTTGCACCAGCGTCGAAGGCGTGCGCGGCAAAAAAGCCGTGGAATGGCGCCTGGTGGACGAGACCGTGCGCCCCGCCGACTTTGCCGCCCGCGTGCAAGCCCGCGCCCTGGAACTCGCAGCCCAGAGCGACCGCCCAGCCCACGGCAAAGGCGTGGCGCTCACGCCCCTGCACCGCGAGCACAGCGCCGACGCGCTGCATTACCGCCACGTCAAAGTAGACATTGACCGCACCAAGCGCACTGCGGTGTTTACCGTGCACGCCCCCAGCGGCGCGCAGCCCACCAGCATTGCCGACATTGAAGCCGCAGGCTCGAACTGGTACCCGCTGGTGCTGGCGCGCGAACTCGAAGACGCGATCTTGCTGATGCGCACCAATGAGAACGAAATCGGCACCTGGCTCATCAAGACGCAGGGCGACGCCGCCGCCGTGCTGGCCATGGACGCCGCGCTGTTGGCCAACCAAAACCACTGGCTGGTGCGCGAAACCATTGGCCTGCTGCGCCGCACTTTGAGCCGCCTGGACGTGTCCTCGCGCAGCTTGTTTGCGCTGATCGAAGCGGGTTCCTGCTTTGCCGGCAGCTTCTTGGAGCTGGCCCTGGCCTGCGACCGCAGCTACCAGCTTATGCTGCCCGATGACGAGGCTGCTTCTCCCCGCATTACCGTGGGCGAGGTCAACTTTGCGCTCTACCCCATGGCGACCAACCAGACCCGTCTGGTGCGCCGTTTTTACGGCGAGCAAGCCGCACTCGACGCGATTGCCGCCGCCCGCGGCCAAGCCTTGGACGCCGACGCCGCTTTTGCCCTGGGCCTGGTCACATCTAACCCCGACGACATTGACTGGACCGACGAGGTGCGCATCGCCATTGAAGAGCGCGTGTCCATGTCGCCCGACGCCCTGACGGGCATGGAAGCCAATCTGCGCTTTAACGGCGTGGAAACCATGGCCACCCGCGTGTTTGGCCGCCTGACTGCCTGGCAAAACTGGATCTTCCAGCGCCCCAACGCTGTGGGCGAAAAAGGCGCACTCAAGGTCTACGGAAAAGGCGAGCGCGCTGCCTTTGACTGGAACCGCGTTTAAACACCAACCCATTCCCCCTTTTATTAGTCCCCCCAACGCCACGGAGCCTCTTATGACATCCATGAACTACAGCGACAAGATCCCCAACAACGTCAACCTGAGCGAAGACCGCACCTTGCAGCGCGCACTAGAGCAATGGCAGCCCAACTTTTTGAGCTGGTGGGACGACATGGGCCCGACCGGCAGCACCGAGTCCGAGGTGTATTTGCGCACCGCCGTGAGCGTGGATCCGCAAGGATGGGCGCAGTTTGGCCACGTGAAGATGCGCGACTACCGTTGGGGCGTGTTTTTGAACCCCGGTGAAGCGGACCGCAAAATCCATTTCGGCGACCACAAGGGCGAAGCCGCCTGGCAAGACGTGCCCGGCGAATACCGCGCCAACCTGCGCCGCATCATCGTCACCCAAGGAGACACCGAGCCCGCGTCGGTCGAGCAGCAACGCCACCTGGGCCTGACCGCGCCCAGCATGTACGACTTGCGCAATCTGTACCAGATCAACGTGGAAGAAGGCCGCCACCTGTGGGCCATGGTGTACCTCTTGCACAAGCATTTCGGCCGTGATGGCCGTGAAGAAGGCGAAGCCTTGCTCGAGCGCCGCAGCGGCCAGGAGAACAACCCCCGCATCTTGCAGGCGTTTAACGAAGAGACGCCGGACTGGCTGAGCTTTTTCATGTTCACCTACTTCACTGACCGCGACGGCAAGTTCCAGCTCTGCGCCCTGGCGGAGAGCAGCTTTGACCCGCTGGCCCGCACCACCAAATTCATGCTGACCGAAGAGGCGCACCACATGTTTGTGGGCGAGTCCGGCATCAGCCGCGTGATCAGCCGCACTTGCGCGGCCATGAACGAACTCAAAACCGACGACGTGCGCACCCTGCGCGCGGCGGGCGTCATTGACCTGCCCACCATCCAGCGCTACCTGAACTTCCACTTCAGCGTCACCATTGACCTGTTCGGTGCCGACGAGTCGAGCAACGCCGCGACCTTTTATTCCACCGGCCTCAAAGGCCGTTTTGAGGAAGGCAAGCGCACCGACGACCATGTGCTCAAGAGCCAGACCTACCGCGTGCTGTCGGTGCAAGACGGCCAACTGGTGGAACGCGAAGTGCCCATGCTCAACGCCCTGAACGAAGTGCTGCGCGACGACTACATCAAAGACTCAGTGGGCGGCGTGGACCGTTGGAACAAGGTGATCGACAAGGCGGGGATTCCCTTCCGCCTGAAAGTGCCACACAAGGCCTTTCACCGCAATATCGGCGCGCTGTCGAGCGCCAAGGTGTCGCCCGACGGGCGCGTGGTGTCGCAAGCCGAGTGGAACGCGCAAGCGGACCACTGGTTGCCCTCGGGTGGCGACCGCGCCTTTGTGGCCAGCCTCATGGGCCGCGTGGTAGAACCCGGCAAATTTGCCAACTGGATCGCCCCCCCGGTCATGGGCATCAACCGCCAAAGCGTCGATTTCGACTACGTGCGCTTTAACTAAGCCCGCAACCCTCGCCACCCCAGGAGCCTCCCAGTGACCATGCAGCCGTCTGAACTGATACAGCAGCATCTCATCGACCCCGAGATCTGCATCCGCTGCAACACGTGCGAGGCCATCTGCCCGGTGGCCGCCATCACCCACGATTCGCGCAACTACGTGGTGGACGCAGAAAAATGCAACTCGTGCATGGCCTGCATTGGCCCCTGCCCCACCGGCTCGATTGACAACTGGCGCACCATGCTGCGCAGCCAGGCCTACAGCCCTGAGG
>CANFNE010000210.1 GCA_947448105.1 Burkholderiales bacterium | reverse complement strand
TGCCTGCGGCAAAGGTTTCGTAAATCAGCACGCCGCCGGGCGCCACGCTGTCCAAAATGTGCGGCCAAGGCGGCCGCCACAGGTAATTGGTCACCACCACCAGCCCAAACCGGCGCGCTGCTGAGGCGTCCTGCGCCAAAGTCAGGGGCCAGGGACCCGCCTCAATGTCCGCGGTGATGAGTTCTGCGGCGGGCAGTCGCGCGCGCGCCGCTGCCGTATCGCGGTCCACGCCGGTTGCCGGGTGGCCCCGCTGTGCAAACCAGGCCAGGTGGCGACCGCCGCCGCAGGCAATGTCCAACACGCTGGCGCCGAGCGCGGCCAGGTGCGACCAGCGCACCACCCAGGGCGAGGGGGCGTCTGGGTAAGTACCGTGGCCGGTGTCCATCCCCGCTTTATCGGGGTTTGACATCGTCTTTAAGGGCGTTAAGCGCCATGCGTTCGACCGTGGCGGGCCAAATCAGTTTGAGGAAGCGGCCGATCTTGCCGGGTGCCGTCATCACCACTTCACGCTCGCGCTGCTGCATGCCGCGCAGGATGAGCGAGGCGCATTCCTCTACGCCCATGGCCTTGTCTTCTTTGAGGCCGCTCGATCCTGCTGCCTGGCCTGCGGCGTTCAGGCCGTGGCTGCGGATATTGGTCAGCACCACGCCGGGGTAAGCGGTGGTCACGCTCACGCCTGCGCCCACCAGTTCGGCGCGCAGGGCTTCAAAAAATCCGGTCATGGCAAATTTGGATGCGCTGTAGGCGGTACGCCCCGGCACGCCGATCAGGCCCGCCAGCGACGACACGGCCACTATGCGGCCCCGGCTGTTGTGCAAATGGGGCAGGGCGGCATGGGTGCACCAGACGCTGCCCCACAGATTGATGCGCATGAGCTGCTCGTACCAGCCCAGGTCTTCGGCGCGCACCTGGGTAAACAGGGCTTGGGCAGAAATGCCTGCGTTATTGATCAAGCCATCGATACGGCCAAAGCGCTCCACGGCGCTGGCGATCAGCGCCTGGCACTGGGCTTGGACCGACACGTCGGTCGGCACCACCAGGCACTGCGCACCGAGCGCTTCGCATTGGGCAGCCACGGTTTGCAGGGTGCTCGCGGTGCGTGCGGCCAGCACCAGCCCCAGGCTTTTGCCATGCTGGCGGGCGAGTTGGCGTGCCATTTCGGCGCCAATGCCGTCAGATGCGCCGGTAATGACAATGACGTTGGCGGGAGACGCGGTGTTGTGCATGGCGATGAACCTTGTGAAAACGTTAAAAACAAGACCAAAGCTGGTTGGCCATTTGCAGCATGAAGTCGGCTCGGGCGTACAGCCCAAACACCAGCGCGAGCACGGCGCCCGCCAGTGCCAGAACTGCGCCCATGCGCAGCTTGCGAACCCAGGGCGAGGGCAAATGGCGCATAGGACGCTTAGGCGCTCGCAGGCGAAAGCCGGGGGCCGCGTTCAATGGCCGCTTCCTTGACCGGCAGGTTGACCAGTCCCGCAAACACACCTAGCGCGATGGCGATGTACCAGACCAGGTCGTAGCTTCCGGTGCGGTCGTACATAAAGCCGCCCAGCCAGACGCCTAAAAACGAGCCAATCTGGTGGCTCAAAAACACAAAGCCGCTGAGCATGGACAGGTGCGCCACACCAAAAATTTGCGCAATCGCGGCGTTGGTAGGCGGCACGGTGGACAGCCACAGCACGCCCATTACCGCAGCGAACACGTAAACGCTGGCCGGCGACAGCGGCGCCCAGATGAAGATGCCAATCACCACGGCGCGGGCAAAGTAGATAAAGGAGAGGATGAAGCGCTTTTCAAAGCGCTGGCCCAAGGCCCCGGCGGCATAGGTGCCAATGACGTTGAACAGGCCGATCAAGGCCAGCGCATAACTGGCCACCTGCGGCGAGAGCCCGTGGTCTTTCAAGTAGCTTGGCATGTGCACGCCAATAAAAACCACCTGGAAGCCGCAGACAAAGTAGCCCGCCATCAGCAACTGAAAGCTGCGGTAGCCAAAGGCTTCTTTGAGTGCGTGAAAAATGCTTTGTTCGCGCGGCGCGCTGGCCTGGTTGCCGGCCAGATGCGGTTCGCGCAAGCCCCAGGCCAGGGGCGCGATCAGCAAGGCCGCCAAGCCCAGTACACCCAGCGCCTCTTGCCAGCCCAGCGAACTGATCAGGTGGCCTTCCAACGGCACCATCAGAAATTGGCCGAACGAGCCGGCCGCGGCCGTCATGCCCATGGCCCACGACCGGCGTTCGGCAGGCACATTGCGCCCGACCACACCGTACACCACAGCGTACGTGGTGCCGGCTTGTGCCACGCCCAGCATCACGCCGGTGGAAAGCATCAAAAGCAGCGGCGTGTCTGCGTGCGCCATGCCCACCAGACCGAGGGCGTAAATGAGTGCACCGAGCACCAGCACGCGAAAGGCGCCGAACCGGTCGGCCACCATGCCGGCAAAAATGCCGGCAACTCCCCAGGAAATGTTCTGAATGGCGATGGCCAAGGCATAGGTCTCGCGCGGCCAGCCGCGGGTTTGCGTGAGCGGCTGCATCCACAGCCCAAAGCCGTGGCGAATGCCCATAGAGAGCGTGACAATGGCAGCGCCGCAGGCCAGAACTTGAAAAACGGAGAGGGGTGGGCGGTCAGGATGGAGGCTTTGCATCGCCCAAATATAGCGACTGCGGGGTGCCTGCCCCGTCGCCTTGGCAAAATAGACTGCAAATCACGCAGCGGCCGAACCGCCATGGCGAGCGGGCAGCGGCGCCGGTCTGGCATGGAGCGCAGCCGCAAGGTGCGCAAAGGTCTTGGTGGTCAAACTGTTTATTCATACAGTTAATGGGCCTTGCGCGTCTACAATCGTCCGCTATGTCTGCTAAATCTTCTCCTGCCACCGCCGCGCCTGTTGGATATTCCGAGGCGTCCATCCGAGTTCTCAAGGGGCTCGAACCCGTCAAGCAGCGCCCGGGCATGTACACCCGTACCGACAACCCGCTGCATGTCATTCAGGAAGTGCTGGACAACGCCGCCGACGAGGCGCTCGCTGGCCACGGCAAAAAAATCAAGGTCGCGCTGCACGCCGACGGCTCGGTCACCATTGAGGACGACGGCCGGGGCATTCCCTTTGGCATGCACCCCGAAGAACACGCGCCGGTGATTGAGCTGGTGTTCACCCGCCTGCACGCCGGGGGCAAGTTTGACAAGGGCAAAGGGGGCGCCTACAGCTTCTCGGGCGGTCTGCACGGTGTGGGCGTGAGCGTGACCAACGCCCTGGGCAAACGCCTGGAAGCCACCAGCTACCGCGAAGGTTCGGTGGCGCGCATCGTGTTTGAAGGCGGTGACGTGACCGAGGCCCTGCAAGTGCGCAAAGCCAACCTGGAGGGCGACCGCAACGTCTCGGGGGAGGGGCCCCGTGACCGCAAGTCCGGCACCACCGTGCGCGTCTGGCCCGACGCCAAGTACTTTGAATCCGCCGCGCTGCCCATGGCCGAACTTACCCACTTGCTGCGCAGCAAGGCGGTGCTGATGCCGGGTGTGAGTGTGTCGCTGTGGAACGAAAAAACCAAAGACACCCAAACCTGGCTCTACAAAGGCGGCCTGGGCGACTATCTAATGCAATCGCTGCAGGGCGAACCGGTGATTCCGCTCTTCAATGGTGAAGGCTTTGCCGATGCACAACACGACAGCTTTGCCGAAGGCGAGGGTGCCATGTGGTGCGTGGCCTTTACCGAAGACGGTGCCAACGTGCGCGAAAGCTACGTCAACCTGATTCCCACCAGCGCCGGCGGCACACACGAAAGCGGCTTGCGCGACGGACTTTTTACGGCAGTGAAAAGCTTTATCGACCTGCACAGCCTGCTGCCCAAGGGCGTCAAGCTCATGCCCGAGGACGTGTTTGCCCGGGCCAGCTATGTGCTGTCGGCCAAGGTGCTGGACCCGCAGTTTCAGGGCCAGATCAAAGAGCGGCTCAATTCGCGCGACGCTGTGCGCCTGGTGTCGAGTTTTGTGCGCCCGGCCCTGGAGCTGTGGTTGAACGAGCACGTGGACTACGGCAAAAAGCTGGCCGAACTGGCCATCAAGGCCGCGCAGACGCGCCAGCGCGCCGGCCAAAAAGTGGAAAAGCGCAAGAGCTCGGGGGTGGCCGTCTTGCCCGGCAAACTGACCGACTGCGAAAGCCGCGACCTGGCCTACAACGAGGTGTTTCTGGTGGAGGGCGATTCGGCCGGCGGCAGCGCCAAGATGGGCCGCGACAAGGAAAGCCAGGCCGTCTTGCCCCTGCGCGGCAAGGTGCTCAACACCTGGGAAGTGGACCGCGACCGCCTGTTTGCCAATACCGAAATCCACGATATTTCGGTGGCTATTGGCGTCGATCCACACGGCCCCAATGACACGCCCGACATGAGTGGCCTGCGCTACGGAAAGGTCTGCATCCTGAGCGACGCGGACGTGGACGGCTCGCACATCCAGGTGCTGCTGCTCACGCTGTTTTTCCGGCACTTTCCCAAGCTGATCGAAACCGGCCACGTGTTTGTGGCGCGGCCCCCGCTTTTTCGGGTGGACGCACCGGCGCGTGGCAAAAAGCCGGCCTCCAAAGCCTATGCCTTGGACGAGGGCGAACTCACGGC
>CANFNE010000209.1 GCA_947448105.1 Burkholderiales bacterium | reverse complement strand
CCACGAGCAGCAAAAACAGGCTAAACACCACGCGCATCAGGTCCGAGGGCAGCCGCGTTGCCAAGTGGGCGACCAGCCACGTCGTGGTGCAGGCCAACACCCCAATTTGCAACGCCGTCTTCAGGGCCACAGGGTGCCGCTGGTTGTAACGCCACCACCCGATCAGCAGGTTGGGCACCATCATGACCAAGGCGGTACCTTGGGCCACCGCCTGGTCCAGCCCAAACCCCAGCACCAAGAGCGGAATAACGATGATGCCGCCGCCAATCCCAAACAAGCCGCCTACAAACCCCAGGGCTGCGCCCAGGCCCAGCATTTCCAGCAGCTCAGACGAAACAAGCGAAGGCATGCGCAGCAGGCGTGGAAAGGCCTTGGGCTGATTTATTCAACCGTTACCGATTTGGCAAGGTTGCGAGGTTTATCAACATCCGTCCCCCGCGCACACGCCGTGTGGTAGGCCAGCAGTTGCAGCGGCACCACGTGCAGGATGGGCGAGAGCAGACCGTAATGTTCGGGCATGCGAATGACGTGGATGCCTTCGCTGCTGTCGATGCGGGTGTCGGCGTCGGCCAGCACATAGAGCACGCCGCCACGGGCGCGCACCTCGTGCATATTGCTTTTAAGCTTTTCCAAGAGCGCGTCGTTGGGTGCGACCGTCACCACCGGCATGGCGCTGGTCACCAGCGCCAGCGGGCCGTGTTTGAGTTCGCCCGCCGCATAGGCTTCGGCGTGGATGTAGGTGATTTCCTTGAGTTTGAGCGCGCCTTCCAGGGCAATCGGGTAATGCGTGCCCCGCCCCAGAAAGAGCGCATTTTCTTTGGACGCAAACTCTTGCGCCCAGGCAATCACCTGGGGCTCCAGGGCCAGCACCGCTTGCAGGGCGGCAGGCAAATGGCGCATGGCTTTGAGGTGCGCAGCCTCGTCGGCGTCGCTCAGCAAGCCTTTGGTTTGCGCCAGCGCCAGCGTCAGCAAAAACAGGGCGGCCAACTGGGTGGTAAAGGCCTTGGTAGACGCCACGCCAATCTCGGTGCCCGCGCGGGTGACGTAGGCCAGCTTGCACTCGCGCACCATGGTCGAGGTGGCCACGTTGCAAATGGTCAGGGTGTGCGCCATACCCAGGCTTTGGGCGTGGCGCAGCGCCGCCAGCGTATCGGCGGTCTCGCCCGACTGGCTCAGGGTGACCACCAGCGTGCGCGCATCGGGCACCGAATCGCGGTAGCGGTATTCGCTGGCAATTTCTACCTGGCAAGGCACCTTCGCGATGGCCTCAATCCAGTACTTGGCCACGCAGCCGCTGTAGTAGCTGGTGCCGCAGGCCAAAATCAGCACCCGGTCGATGGCTTTGAACACGCTGTATGCGCCGTCGCCAAACAGCTCGGGCGTGATGCCTTCAATGCCTTCGAGCGTGTCGGCAATGGCGCGCGGCTGCTCAAAAATCTCTTTTTGCATGTAGTGGCGGTAGGGCCCGAGCTCGGCCGCGCCGCTGTGGGCGTGCACCGTCTTGACCGCGCGCGTGGCGGGGCGGCGCTCACGGTCTTCGATCCAGTATTTGCCGAGCTGGATGTCTACCGCGTCGCCCTCTTCCAGGTAAACGATCTGGTCGGTCACGCCGGCCAAGGCCATGGCGTCGCTGGCTATAAAGGTCTCGCTGTGGTCTTTGCCCACGCCCAAAATCAGGGGCGAGCCCGCGCGCGCGGCCACCACGCGGTGCGGCTCGTCCTTGTGGAACACCGCCACCGCATAGGCGCCGTGCAGCTGCGCCAGCGCGGCTTTGAACGCCTCAAACAAATCGCCCTGGTACAGGCTGTCGATCAGGTGAGCGATGACTTCGGTGTCGGTCTGGCTGGCAAACACGTAGCCTTTGGCTTGCAACGTGGCGCGCAGGGCGTCGTGGTTTTCGATGATGCCGTTGTGCACCAGCGCCACGCGTGCAGCACTTTCGGGCTGGGCCTGCGGGCCCTGGCTGAAATGCGGATGGGCGTTGCGCACCGCTGGCGCACCATGGGTGGCCCAGCGCGTGTGGGCGATGCCGGTGCCGCCTTCAATGTGGTCTGCCTCCACCTGCGCCATCAACTCAGACACCCGGTCGGTGCTGCGCGCCCTGCGCAAGCCACCCTGGGGCTGGCCCAGGCTGGCGGCATGCACCGCCACGCCACACGAGTCATAGCCCCGGTATTCCAGCCTTTGCAGGCCTTGGACCAGGATGGGAACGATGTTGCGGGTCGAAACGGCGCCGACGATGCCACACATAAGCAAACTCCACGAAAAGTGATGGGCATCATCTTAGGCAAAGCGGTGAAAAATTAATCTATAAATTATGGTTTTTATCGACGTAAAATTTCACAAATTCCATTCAGTGGAATTTAATACCTATTTAATTTAATTTATGGAACAAAATTTTCTTGATAGCACCGACCTGAAGCTGCTCGACGCCCTGCAACACGACGCCTCGCGCAGCAACCTGGCGCTGGCCGCGCTCTTGCACCTGTCGCCGCCCACCTGCCTGCGCCGCGTCAAGCGCCTGACCGATGCGGGTTGGATTGAGCGCCAGGTGGCGGTGCTCAATGCCGACCGGCTGGCCGCAGTGCAAGGCCAGGGCTTAAACGCGCTGGTGGAAGTGACACTGGACCGCCAAGGCGCCGAGCACCTGGACGCTTTTGAGGCCCACGCCGTGGCCGACGACGCGGTGCAACAGTGCTGGCGCGTGTCGCCGGGGCCCGACTTTGTGCTCGTCATCGTGGCCCGCGACATGCCCGACTACCTGGCCACCACCCAGCGCTTGCTCACCCAAGACGCCAATGTGCGCAACGTCAAGGCGTTTTTCAGCCTCAAGCGGGCCAAATTCAGCAGCACTTGGCCGCTGGGGCTAATCAGCTAGGCGCCCTGCTGTTGCAGCCAGGCCAGTGCCTGCGCGGGCGCCAGAATCAGCAATCCGCTCACCGGGGGCGCGTCCAGCAAATCCTGGTCGCCACTGACCAACAAAGGCGCTTTCGCCTGCAGCGCCGTGGCAATGAACCAGTCATCGTCCGGGTCGCGGCAATACGAAGGCGGTTTGTTGGCACCCAAGCCCAAATCGACCCAGTGCGCGCAGGCATCCAGATCGTGGAGCATGCGCTGGCGGTTTTCCAGGCTGATGTAGCGGTCAAACTTGGGGCGGTCAATGCGCGTGCGCAGCTCCAGAAAAGTCGCGTCTGAGAAAACCAGTTGGTGCTCTGCCAGCACGGTGCGCAGTAGCTGCGCTGGCGCGCCCTGGCCCGACAGCGCGGCGCTGATCAGCACATGGGTATCAAGGACCAGCCGCAGCGCCGCCACTCAAGACTCGTCGCGCAGCAAATCGTCAAGCAGCTCGGGCGTCAGGCCCGCGCTTTTTGCCTCGTCGGCAATGGCCACCAGGCTGTGTTGCAAGCGGTTGGCATAAAAAGCGCGCATGGCCTCGTAGTCTTGCGCAGACACCATCACGCCGACCACCCGGTCGCGCCGCAAAACGCGCACCGGCTCGCGCTGGGCGACGTCAATAAAGTGTCCGAAGTGGGTTTTGGCGTCGTTGGCGCTCATGTCTAGCATGGCGTAACTCTAGCACCAATCGAACGATTCAAGCGAATCGTGCGCAATTCGACGCCGAGCGATGCCATGCTTGCGGGGATTACTTCGCCAGCTTCTCGGGCCGCGCCCAGTTCGCAATGTTCGTCTGTTTGCCGCGCGCCACGCTCAAGGCGCCTGCAGGCACGTCTTTGGTAATCGTGGAGCCGCCGCCCACGGTAACGCCCGCGCCCAGGGTGACCGGCGCTACCAGCACGCAGTTGCTGCCGACGTGGACATCGGCCTCGATGGTGGTGCGGTGTTTGTTGGCGCCGTCGTAGTTGGCGGTAATGCTGCCTGCGCCAAAGTTGACGCGCTCGCCCACGGTGGCGTCGCCCAGATAGGCCAGGTGGTTGGCCTTGGCGCCAGTGGCCAGGGTGGAGTTTTTGACCTCGACAAAGTTGCCGATGTGCACCTGCGCGCCGAGTTGCGCACCCGGGCGCAGGCGCGCAAAAGGGCCGATCAGCGCGCCCTCGCCCACACTCGCACCCTGGGCACCGCCGTCAATGTGGGTAAAAGGGTGGATGACGGCGTCTGCGGCCACCGTGCAATTCGCCAGCACGCAATTAGCACCAATGCGCACGCCGTCGCCCAGCGACACATCGCCCTCAAAAATGCAGTTCACGTCAATCTCCACGTCCATACCGCACTGCAGGCGGCCGCGCACATCCAGGCGCGCCGGGTCGGCCAGGCGCACACCGGCTTCCATCAGCGCCAGCGCTTGGCGCTGCTGAAAGCTGCGCTCCAGCTCGGCCAGTTGCACCGGGCTGTTGATGCCGGCCACTTGCAGGGCATCGGTGATTTTGTGGGCCACCACGGACACGCCGTCGGCCACGGCGAACTTGACCGCATCGGTCAGGTAGTACTCGCCTTGGGCGTTCTGGTTGTCCAGCCGCCCCAGCCAGGCTTTGAGCAGCTTGGCCGGCACGGCCATGATGCCGCTGTAGACCTCTTGAATTGTGAGCTGCTCTGGACTGGCGTCTTTATGCTCCACGATGGCCAGCACGCTGTCGCCTTGCGGGTTGCGCACAATGCGGCCGTACCCAGTTGGGTT
>CANFNE010000208.1 GCA_947448105.1 Burkholderiales bacterium | reverse complement strand
CGATGAAGGTCTATTGGTTGGCGCTGCTCTTTAAGGGCAAACGGCAATCGGTTGAAGATTAACAAACGCTTAACGGCAAAAGTAACTGACAAGAGTAACTGATGGCTGCTGAAGAACACGCTGCGCAAGGGCTCACCGCTGGTGAGTACATTGGCCACCACCTGACGCATTTGCAGACGCACAAGCAGGTTGGAGTAATCGACTTTTCGGTCTTCAATCTGGATTCGATTTTTTGGTCCGTACTGCTGGGTGTCGTAGGAATGTTTGTGATGTGGCGCGTTGCCCGCGGTGTGACTGCTGGTGTGCCTGGGCGCATGCAGGCTGCTGTTGAGATCCTGCTTGAAATGGTGGATACGCAAGCCAAGGGCATTATTCACAACGCTGAGTCGCGCAAATTTGTCGGTCCTTTGGCTTTGACGGTGTTTGTCTGGGTGTTCCTGATGAACTCCATGGACTTCTTGCCCGTCGATCTGATTCCCATGATTTGGGAGTCGATTTATGGCGCCGCTGGAGGCGATACGCACCATGCCTACATGCGTGTGGTGCCTACAGCCGATTTGTCGATGACCTTGGGCATGTCTTGCGCAGTGCTGCTGGTCTGCCTGTACTACAACGTCAAGATCAAAGGCGCTGTGGGTTGGGCGCATGAGCTGGTCACGGCGCCGTTTGGCACGAGTAAGAACCCAATTTTCGCCTTGATTCTTGGCGTCTTGAATCTGGGAATGCAGCTGATTGAATTTACTGCCAAGACCGTGTCACACGGCATGCGGTTGTTTGGAAATATGTATGCCGGCGAGCTGGTATTCATGTTGATCGCGCTCATGGGTGCGGTCGGTTTTGGTTCGGCCACGGGCATTGCATTGTGGTTTGGTCATGTGATTGCGGGCACGGGTTGGGCGATATTTCATATATTGATTGTTGCGTTGCAGGCCTTCATTTTCATGATGTTGACGCTGGTGTACGTGGGCCAAGCCCACGACCACCACTGATTTCCCTTTTTCTTTTTTTTATTTCAATCCACAGGAGCTCTTCATGGAACACGTTCTAGGTTTCGTCGCTTTGGCCGCAGGCCTGATCATTGGTTTGGGTGCCGTTGGCGCTTGTATCGGTATTGGCATTATGGGTAGCAAATACCTCGAATCTGCAGCTCGCCAGCCTGAGCTGATGAACGAATTGCAAACCAAAATGTTCTTGCTCGCCGGTCTGATTGACGCTGCGTTCCTGATTGGCGTTGGTATCGCCATGATGTTCGCGTTCGCCAATCCCTTCGTGCTGAAATAAGCTTTTTCGCCTCATTCAATACAGAGAGGTGGTGTTGTGAGTATTAACGCAACATTCTTCGCGCAATTGGCGGTGTTTTTCTTGTTGGTGATCTTCACGATGAAACTCGTGTGGCCGCCGATTGCAACAGCACTAGACGAGCGCGCTCAGAAAATTTCGCATGGTTTGGCTGCGGCCGAACACGCCAAAATCGAGCTGCACAACGCCCATAAAGAAGTCGAGATCAAGCTAGCGGCTACCCGCAGCGAGTCGGCGGCTTTGCTTGCGGACGCAGAACGGCGCGCGCAGCATGTGGTCGACGAGGCCAAAAGCCGTGCGACCGAAGAGGCGAACCGCATCGTGGCAGCTGCACGGGTGGAGGCGACGCAAGAGTCCGTCAAAGCACGTGAGGCGCTGCGTGAGCAGGTTGCCTTGCTGGCGGTCAAAGGTGCCGAGCAAATTCTCCGCAAGGAAGTCAATGCCCAGGTGCATGCTGACTTGCTGGGTCGTCTGAAGACAGAGCTGTAAGGGCGCGCCATGGCTGAACTTGCCACTATCGCTCGTCCTTACGCGGACGCTTTGTTCAAGGCTTCGCAGTCCGACATTCGGGCGGCATCCGCTTGGATTGAGGCGCTGGCCGCAGTTGCTTGCGATCCCCAGTTGCTGGAACTAGCCAACGATCCTGCGTCGTCAAGCGAGCGGGTGTTTGGTGTGGTGCAAGACGTTTTGAAAACCATGGAGGCGCCTGTTGCGCTCCCTCCGGCGGCACAAAACTTTTTGCATGCAGTCATCGATAACGGCCGTTTGAACGCCTTGCCTGAAATGGCTGCGCAATTCCGTGCCCATGTCAACGCGCAAAGCGGTGCATCCGATGCTCTGGTTTACAGCGCCTTCGAGATAGATGGTGCTGCGCTCAATGAGGTGACGAGCGCACTGGAAAAGCGGTTTGAGCGCAAGCTCAATGTGGTCGTGAAGTTGCAGCCGGAGCTGATTGGCGGTATTCGCGTCGTGGTGGGTGACGAGGTGCTTGACACTTCGGTAAAAGCCCGTTTGGAACAAATGAAAGTTGCGCTGGCTGCCTGAGCCGCCGGCTCACCAGCAGACAGCCCTAACAAGAAAGAAGGAAAGAGTAATGCAACTCAATCCAGCAGAAATTTCTGAGCTCATCAAGAGCCGTATCGAAGGTCTGGCAGTCAATGCCGATGTTCGGAACCAAGGCACCGTTATTTCGGTGACCGACGGTATTGTTCGCGTGCACGGTCTGTCCGACGTGATGCAAGGCGAAATGTTGGAGTTCCCCAACAACACCTTCGGCTTGGCACTCAATCTCGAGCGCGACTCGGTCGGCGCTGTGATCTTGGGCGATTACGAGCATATTTCCGAAGGTGACACCGTCAAATGCACGGGGCGCATTTTGGAAGTTCCGGTGGGCCCTGAGCTCATTGGTCGCGTGGTTAACGCGCTGGGCCAGCCCATTGACGGCAAAGGCCCGATCAACGCCAAGATGACTGACGTGATCGAAAAAGTGGCGCCCGGCGTGATTGCCCGCGAATCCGTGAGCCAACCGATGCAAACCGGTCTGAAGTCGATCGACTCCATGGTGCCGGTGGGTCGCGGTCAGCGCGAGTTGATTATTGGTGACCGCCAGACCGGCAAGACTGCCGTCGCGATTGATGCCATCATCAACCAAAAAGGTCAGCACATGACCTGCGTTTACGTCGCCATTGGCCAAAAAGCCTCGTCGATCAAAAACGTGGTGCGCGCTTTGGAACAAGCGGGCGCCATGGAGTACACGATTGTGGTTGCAGCCTCGGCATCTGAGTCCGCAGCCATGCAGTATGTGTCGGCCTACTCTGGCTGCACGATGGGTGAATACTTCCGTGACCGTGGTGAAGATGCCTTGATTGTGTACGACGATCTGTCTAAGCAAGCTGTCGCCTACCGCCAAGTGTCTTTGTTGCTGCGCCGCCCACCAGGCCGCGAAGCCTACCCTGGCGATGTGTTCTACCTCCACAGCCGTCTGCTCGAGCGCGCTGCACGTGTGAATGCCAAGTACGTTGAAGACTTCACCAAGGGTGCTGTCAAAGGCAAGACGGGCTCATTGACCGCGTTGCCCATCATTGAAACCCAGGCGGGTGACGTTTCGGCGTTCGTGCCTACCAACGTGATTTCGATTACCGACGGCCAGATTTTCTTGGAGACCTCGCTGTTCAATGCGGGCATCCGCCCTGCGATTAACGCCGGTATTTCCGTGTCCCGCGTCGGTGGCGCTGCACAGACCAAGCTGGTGAAAAACCTCTCCGGCGGTATCCGTACCGACTTGGCCCAGTACCGCGAACTCGCAGCATTTGCCCAGTTTGCGTCTGACCTGGACGAAGCAACCCGCAAGCAGCTCGACCGCGGCGCGCGCGTTACTGAATTGCTCAAGCAAGCGCAGTACAGCCCTCAGCCGATCAGCATCATGGGCGCGACCTTGTTCGCGGTGAACAAAGGCTTCCTCGACAGCATTGAGGTCAAGGAAGTCCTGCAATTCGAGGCGGGTTTGCATGCCTATCTGAAAGACAAGCACGCTGCTTTGCTCGCCAAGCTTGAGGCCGACAAAGCCATGGACAAAGACGCCGAAGCCGAATTGAATGCCGCCTTGACCGCATTCAAGAAAACCTTCGCTTAATCCCCGCTGACCAACCAAGGAGCATTTGATGGCAGCAGGTAAGGAAATTCGCGGCAAGATCAAATCGGTGGAAAACACCAAAAAGATCACCAAAGCGATGGAAATGGTCGCCGCTTCCAAAATGCGTAAGGCGCAGGAGCGCATGCGCGCTGCGCGCCCCTACAGCGAAAAAATCCGCCAAGTGGCGGATAACTTGGGCAGAGCCAATCCGGAGTACGTGCATCCCTTCATGGAGATCAACAAGTCCAAGGGCGTTGGCTATATCGTGGTCACGACTGACAAGGGCTTGTGTGGCGGACTCAACACCAATGTGCTGCGCATGCTTACCCACAAGCTGCGTGACGCGCAGGCATTGGGTCTGACAGCGCAGGCGGTTGCCATTGGAAACAAAGGCCTTGGTTTCTTGAACCGGTCAGGTGTCAAGGTGGTGGCGCAGGCAACGCAGCTTGGGGATACGCCCCACGTGGAGTCGCTGATCGGTCCTGTGAAGGCTTTGTTAGATGCCTATGTCAATGGCGAGATCAACGCGGTGTATCTGTGTTTCACCCGTTTCATCAACACCATGAAGCAGGAGCCTACGGTGGAGCAGTTGTTGCCGTTGCGTGCTGAAGACTTGCAAAAGGGCGGTACGCACAGCAGCTGGGATTACATCTATGAGCCGGACGCGCACATCGTGATTGACGATTTGCTCGTGCGCTATGTGGAGGCTTTGGTCTACCAAGCGGTAGCAGAAAGCAT
>CANFNE010000207.1 GCA_947448105.1 Burkholderiales bacterium | reverse complement strand
GGCAACGCCACCGAAGCATTTACCTGCATACGCGAGGCCCTGGAAAACTTTGCCGCCGAGGCTGGCATCGAAGTGACAGCCACCGTCCCGATTTCCGCCCTGCAAGGCCACAACGTCGTGACGGCAACACCCGGCTGGTGCGGCTACCAAGGCGCAAGCCTGCTGCGCCTGCTAGAACAATTGCCCGTGACGCCGGCCGAACGTGCCTTGCCGTTGGCTTTTCCGGTGCAATGGGTCGAGAAATTTTCCAGCTCCAGCGACACCAGCCAGGGCCGGCGCATTTTCTGGGGCCGCCTGGCCACCGGGCACGCGCAGGTAGGCCAAAGCGTCACCGTGTTCCCCAGCGGCAAGACCGCCACGATTGCGCAGGTGCTCAACCACGTACGACAGCCCGAGACGGTGACGGCCCAGCATAGCGCGGGCATCGTGCTCGACCGCGAGCTTGATGTCTCGCGCGGCGACTGGCTGCTGGCAGAAACCGCCGACCTGGCACCCCGCCAAACCATCAGCGGCACCGTGGCCTGGATGGACGATGCCGCCTTGGTGGTGGGCCGCAGCTACTGGGCGCTGCACGGGCACCGATGGATCAAGGCCAAAGTGCTGCGCATTCACCACCGGCTGGACGTCAACACCCTGGCCCAAAGCGAAGCCATCGCGCTCGAGCCCAACGCCATTGGCCACATCACGTTGGGCCTGCAGCAGCCGATTGCGGCGCTGGGGTTTGAGCAATCTCGCGTACTCGGTTCGCTCATTTTGGTGGACACGGCTACCCACACCACGGCCGGGGCATTGTTGATCGAATAAACTTCGGGCCTTCGCGCCTGCGCGCAGCCGTCCAATCTCACGCATCCCATCACCCATGACCCATACCGTTACCGAAGCCTGCATCAAGTGCAAATACACCGATTGCGTGGACGTGTGTCCCGTGGACTGCTTCCGCGAAGGCCCCAACTTTCTGACGATTGACCCCGACGAATGCATTGACTGCGCCGTCTGCATCCCTGAATGCCCGGTCAACGCCATTTACGCCGAAGAAGACGTGCCCCACGACCAGCAGCACATGACCAAGCTCAACGCCGAGCTGGCCAAACTGCCAAGCTGGAAAAGCATCACCAAACGCAAGGCGCCGCTGCCAGAGGCAGAAGAGTGGAAAGACAAGACGGACAAGCTGTCTGAGCTGATCCGCTAAACGGTTTTTCACCTTGGACCGGTCCCAAGCCCCTATTGAGACCGACGCGCTCATCATCGGCGCCGGGCCCGTGGGCCTTTTCCAGGTGTTTGAACTCGGCCGGTTAGGTGTGCAGGCCCATGTGGTGGACGCCCTGCCTTTTGCCGGGGGCCAATGCATTGCGCTCTATGCCGACAAGCCAATCTACGACATACCGGCCCTCAAGCGCTGCACCGGCCGCGAACTCACCGAGCGTCTGTTGGACCAGGCTGCGCCCTTCAAACCCGGGTTTCACTTCAACCAGACCGTAGACGCGCTGGAGCGCCAAGAAGACGGCCGCTACGCGCTGCAAACGTCAAGGGGCACGCACTTCGTGGCCAAGACGGTGTTTGTTGCGGCTGGCGTGGGCGCCTTTCAGCCCCGCAAGCTGCATGTCGAAGGTCTCGACGCTTTTGAAGGCACACAGCTCCAGTACCAGCTGCCGGACCTTGAGGCGGTACGAAAACAAGACGTGGTGGTGCTAGGCGGCGAGGACAGCGCGCTGGAAGCGGCCATCGCCTTGTGCGACTCAGCCGCGCAAAGCGTGACCCTGATCCACCGGCGCGACGTATTCCAGGCCGAAGCCGCCACCCTGGCCCAGGTCAAGGCGCTGCGCGCCTCGGGCCGCTTGCGCTTTGTCGAAGGGCAAATTACGGGGGTGCGCAGCCAGACGCGGCTGCACGGCCTGGTGGTGACCGACAAGGACGGCCAACAAAGCACGGTGCCGCTAGATAGCTTGCTGGTGTTCTTGGGCCTGTCGCCCAAGCTCGGGCCGGTGGCGCAATGGAGCCTGGACATGGAGCGCAAACAGCTTTGCGTGAACACCGCGACCTTTGCCACCAGCGCGCCGGGCATCTTTGCCGTGGGCGACATCAACACCTACCCAGGCAAGAAAAAGCTGATTCTGTGTGGCTTTCATGAGGCCACCCTGGCCGCCTTTGCCGCGATGGAACTGATCACGCCAGATGAGCGCGTGCAACTGCAGTACACCACCACCAGCAGCAAGCTGCACCGCGCCTTGGGCGTGGCGCATTAAGCTCTTTGAACGCATTCAGCACCAGCGACGCGCGCCCGTCGAAACCGCGCACTTCTTAAATAAGCGCAGGTGTTTAGGTTTCGCGCAGTTCGTCCCTGTGATGCAAACCAGCGCAACAACCATCAGATACTTGGCACCATGCGGCACCTTGCAGGCCGAAAGTCTCAAATTCACCGTGGAAGTTTGTTATACTTGCGGGCTTGAAAGCCGCTAAGAGCGTGTTTTGTCAACACAAAATGCCGCGCTACTTTGCGATGATCAAAGTTCCCTTATTCCTCAATAGCTCAGTTGGTAGAGCGCCGGACTGTTAATCCGTAGGTCCCTGGTTCGAGCCCAGGTTGAGGAGCCAAATACATCTTAAACCCACTCACGAAAGTCAGTGGGTTTTTTCATGGCTCAAGATCAGTGCGCTCGGTGGGAGAACGCGAATGCGCCTGTTCGCTTTAGTCCATGGATTCGGGTACGCCAGCGCACCGACAGCAGAACCTTCCTTGTAGACACTGTCGCAGTCGCCTTGCGGCCCACCCTCAGGAAATGCTCTTGCTCCAAACCATCACCGTCACGCTTCTCGTCCTCTGGCTGCTAGGCATCGTGTCCTCCTACACCTTGGGGGGCTTCATACACATCCTGCTGGTGGTGGCGCTCATCATGGCGCTGGTGCGGCTTATTCAAGGTCGACGCCTTTAAGTCATCAACACGGCCCGCGCCTGCGCCCTCTTCGGCGGAGGTACCGGGCGAGAACTTGGCGCGTTTTCCAAGGACGCGTTTGCGTGCGTAAAATCAATCACCGGGCCCAAGCATTTGGCACCCGGTATTTTTTTGCCGGTTCCAATCCAAGTGCCCCGAACTGATTCAACCTTTTGGAGCCTTGGGCCATGGAAATTTTTGACTACGACAACATTCTTCTTCTGCCGCGCAAATGCCGCGTGGAAAGCCGCTCGGAGTGTGATGCCGGCGTAGAACTCGGAGCGCGCCGCTTTCGCCTGCCGGTGGTACCGGCCAATATGAAAACCGTGGTGGACGAACCCATCTGCGTCTGGCTGGCGCAACACGGCTACTTTTACGTGATGCACCGTTTTGACCTCGACAACGTTCGCTTTGCCCAGGACATGGTGGCCAAGGGCTTGTACGTGTCCATCTCGCTGGGGGTCAAAAAGGCCGACTACGACACGGTAGACCAATTCGTCACCCTGGGGCTGACGCCCGACTACATCACCATCGACATCGCCCACGGGCATGCCGACAGCGTGAAAAACATGATCACCTACCTGAAGGAAAAGCTGCCGGGCAGCTTCATCATCGCGGGCAACGTGGGTACGCCCGAGGCGGTAATTGACCTGGAAAACTGGGGCGCGGACGCCACCAAGGTCGGCATCGGCCCGGGCAAGGTGTGCATCACCAAGCTCAAAACCGGCTTTGGCACCGGCGGCTGGCAGCTCAGCGCGCTCAAGTGGTGCGCGCGCGTGGCCACCAAGCCCATCATTGCCGACGGCGGCATCCGCGACCATGGGGACATTGCCAAAAGCATCCGCTTTGGCGCGTCCATGGTGATGATCGGCTCGCTGTTTGCCGGCCACGAAGAGTCGCCCGGACAAACCGTTGAAGTGGACGGCAAGCTCTACAAGGAATACTACGGCTCGGCGAGCGACTTCAACAAGGGCGAATACAAGCACGTCGAAGGCAAGCGCATTCTGGAAGCCATCAAAGGCAAGCTGGCCGACACGCTGGTCGAGATGGAGCAGGACGTGCAAAGCTCTATCAGCTATGCCGGAGGCAAAAAGCTGATGGACATCCGCAAGGTCAACTATGTGACCCTGGGCGGTGACAACGCCGGTGAACATTTGCTGATGTAAGGACACCCCATGAAAGTCGCTGTTCTCGGCCTGGGCCTGATGGGCCTGCCCATGGCGCGGCGCCTGTGCGAAGCGGGTCTGGAAGTGCATGTCTGGAACCGCACGGCCGCCAAGGCCGCGCCGCTCGTGGACTTGGGTGCCATCGCCTACGCCAGCGCAGCACAGGCTCTGGCCCACGCCGACCTGAGCATCACCATGCTCGAAGATGGCGACGTGGTCGAATCCGTGCTGCTCGATCCGCACAACCTGGCTGCCCTGCGCCGGGACAGCCTGGTGGTGGACATGTCGTCGATTGCGCCAGCGCAGGCCCGCGCCCACGCCAAGGCCTTGCAGGCGATTGGCGTGCGCTACCTGGACGCGCCAGTATCCGGCGGCACCCTGGGCGCCGAACAAGGTACGCTGGCCATCATGGCCGGTGGCGTACAAAGCGATTTGGACGAAGCCATGGAGGCACTGGCGCACTTGGGCCGCGCCACGCTGGTCGGGCCCCACGGCTGCGGCCAACTGGCCAAGCTGGCCAACCAAATGATTGTGGGCATCACGATTGGCGCGGTGGCCGAGGCCTTGCTGCTGTGCGACAAAGGCGGCGCCGACATGGCCAAGGTG
>CANFNE010000206.1 GCA_947448105.1 Burkholderiales bacterium | reverse complement strand
GTGAGGCGGCCGGCGTGCTTTTGCAGCTACACCACTTGCACCGGCACCCCATAACCCGCATTTGGCGCCCGCTTGGCAAAGGCTTTGTCGAAGGTCAGAAACGCGTCTGCGCGGCTGCTCAGGCCCAGGTGCAAGGCATCGGCAAAGTCCATGCCTTGCGCATAGGCGCCCAGCGCTGCGCGCACTGCGTCGGCTTGCGCCAGCCTGAAATTGGGCAGGTCTAGCAGCATGGCAATAGCGTGCGCAATCTCGGCGGGGCGGCAGTCGTTGGACTCCAGCACCCAGACCAATTCGAGCATGACGGTCATGGGCGCGGTAAACACCTGGCCCGAGTCCAGCAGCGCCTTGGCGCGCTTGAACTGCGCAGCGTCGTCCTGCAACAGCAAGCGCGCCAGCACATTGGTGCCGAGGGCCATTAAGCGGCGTTGCGTGCTTTGAGTTTGGCGCGAATGGCGGCCTTGGTTTCGGTGTCACTCAGGCGCTGGCGCTCAGGCCGGTACAGGCAACCCGCCGCTTGTGCCACCCCTGTTTCTGCACGATCCGCCTGCCTATCGTCTCGCGCGGCTTTGGGGATGACGGGCGGGCATTTGCTTGAGAGGATGGCAGTTTTCATGGCGTGCCCTTGTGAAAATGTAAGCCGCACGATAAGCCAATTATTGGCGCGCTGCCAAGCCCGCAGCGCAATACGCCGCTGCGAGGCGATTTCTTCCTACCCTAACCCTTGCAAGGCGCAAACACCCGCCGCGTGCAGCTGGCGCAGGTGTTCTGGTTCAGGCGGGTTTTGATGGCAGCCATGACGTCGTCGCCCATGGTGAAGAAGTTCTCGGCGCCTATGGCTTCAAACATGCCGCTGCGGCGCAGCATGTCCAGGGGCTCGTCTTTCATGTTAAACAGGTAGAGCGCGCCGCCCAGGGCGCGGCGGCGGCGGGCTTCCTGGCCCAGCATTTGGGCGCCGGTCAGGTCCACAAAATTGATGCCCGAGGCCACCAGCAGCACGTGCGTGTGGGCGGGCTCTTGGGCGTCAATGCGTTGCAGGGCTTCTTGCAAATGGCTGGCCGCACCAAAGAAGATGGAGCCGTTGATACGCACGATGCGCAGCTGCGGGCAGTCCGGCAATCCGGTGTTGGCGCTGAATGCCGGGGGCATTTGGCCGGGCACCGGTTTGACGTCGTCCAAACCGGGGTGCGAGGTGCGCTTGAGGTACATGAGCAAGGACAGTCCCACGCCGATGTAGATTGCAAACTCCAGCTCAATCGTCAGGGTGGCGGCCAGCGTGGCAAACAAAATTGCTGACTCACTGCGGCTGGCACGCATGACTTCGCGTATCTCATGGAAGTCAATCAACCCCCAGGCCACGACAAACAAGATGCCGGCCATCGCCGCTACCGGCAAGAACTTGGCCAGCGGCGCCAAGAACAACATGATGAGCAGCAAAAACACCGCCGAAAACACCGCTGCCAGGGGCGTCTTGGCACCCGAGGCCAGGTTCAAACCGCTGCGGTTGAACGAACCGCTCGACGCGTAGCCCGAGAAAAAGCTGCCCGCCAGGTTGGACAGGCCCTGGCCGATAAATTCCTGGTTGCCGTCAATGCGCTGGCCGCTCTTGATGGCCATGGCGCGGGCAATTGACACCGCCTCGGTCAGCGCCAGCAAGGCCACGGCCAGGGCGATGGGCGCAAGCGCGCGCAGGGTGCTCCAGCGCATGTCGGGGATGGAGAGCGGCGGCAAGCCCACGCGCAGCGCGCCTAGGCTGCCAATGCCGGTGCGCTCCACGCCAAACTGTGTGTTCAGCGCATAGGCCAGCACGCTGCCGCAGACCATGCCCACAATCATGTGCGGCACCCGGGGCAGCCAGCGCTTGGCCGCCACGCAGCACAGCACCGTAGCGAGCGCCACACTGGTGATGAAGGGGTTGATGTACGCAGCCTGTTCCCACAGACCTTGCAGCACCTGCGCCACCGAGGCGCCGCGCGCAATGGCAACGCCAAAGAAGTTTTTGACCTGGCTGGTGGCAATCAACACCGCCGCCCCGGCGGTAAAGCCCACCACCACGGTGTGCGATACAAAGTTCACCAGCGTGCCAAAGCGCAAGGCCCCCAGCAGCAACTCAAACACGCCCACCAAAAACGTGAGCGACAAGACCAGTTGCACATAGTGCGCGCTGCCGGCTTCGGCCAGCGGGCTCATGGTGGCAAACACCACGATCGAAATCGCCGTGGTCGGCCCCGACACCAAGTGCCAGGACGAACCCCACAGCGCGGCCACCACGGCCGGCAGCATGGCCGCGTACAGGCCGTACTCGGGCGGCATGCCGGCAATCGTGGCAAAGGCCACGCCCTGGGGCACCAGAATCAGCCCGCCAGTCAGGCCGGCAACGAGGTCGGCGCGCAGCGTGCTGCGGCTCACACGCGGCCACCAGCGCAGAAAGGGCAGCCAGGCTTGCACATCAAACTTCATGGTGCGGCCCGGGTGTGGCAGGCGCGCGCGGCGCGCTGGGTGCGAGAGTTCAAGTGGGCTCCTGGATAGAGGCGGCACGCGGGGCCGTGCGTCAGCAGATACAGCTTGGCATGGTGAGGGCGTGGCGCGCTGGTTTTTGGCGCAGTTTACGGCGCAGGCCTGGCACCACCGCGCTGTAGAAACTGGCCCTAGCGCGCGGCGAACAAGCTCGGCGGCGTCAGCCTCAACCCCAACCATAGCCAGCCCCAAACCCTGGTTGCGCAGCGCCTGAGCCCAGCGCAAGGTCCGTACTTTTACGCGGCAGGCGCTACCGCCCCCAGCTTTTGCCGCGCAAAGCAGGCGCGCACCGTGTCCTGTAGCGCCTGGCTGAGCGCCGGTTGCGGGTCGCCGCCCAAGGGGGCCGCCAACACCACCCCCTGCGGGCGCAGCGTGCCGCGTAAGGCGCGGCAGGCGAGTTTTTTGCCGTCGTAGCCCACGTCGCGCACCGGGCGCGTGGTCAAAATCGACACGCCCAGGCCGTTGGCCACCAAGGTGCGCACCATTTCAATCGACGCGCTCTCGTAGGCGATTTGCGGGCTCAGGCCTGCGGCATGGAACAGCGACAAGAAATAGGCCCGGCTGTGCGGCAGGTTGATCAGCACCAGTGGCTCGGGTGCCAGGTCGGCCAGGCGCAGCGAGGTTTTGGCCGCCAGCGGGTGGCCGTGGGGCAGCAGCGCGTAGGGCCAGAGCTCGGCCACCGGCTGCAGGCGCACATTGCGCGCCAGTCCCAGGTCGTACAGGAGCGCGATGTCCAGGGCGCCGCGTTCGATCTGGCGCGTCAGCGTTTCGGTGTCGCCTTCTTCGACTTGCACGCGGATGCCGGGGTAGTCGGCTTGCATGCGCGCCAGGATGCCCGGCAAATAGCGCGCGCCCAGCGTGCTCAGGCAGCCCATGCGCAAGCTGCCCGAGAGCGCCAGCGCGCGCGGGGCGGTCAGCGCCTGCGCCTGGCGCAGCAAGGCATGCGCCTGCTTGAAGCGCAGGTTGCCTGCGGCCGTCAGCTCCAGCCCGCGCGCATGCAGGCGTACAAAGAGCTGTTCGCCCCAAAGCGACTCGAGTTCGGCAATTGCCTTGGAAATGGACGGTTGCGACACCTGCAGCGCCTTGGCCGCCGCCGCCGCCCCGCCACAGCGCGCCGCTGCGTCGAAATACTCAATCTGCCGCAAGCTGAAATGGATCACGAATATTCATCCAATAGATAGCAATTGCGTATTTTATTTCATGCAGATGCGACCAGATAATCGGACGGTTCATCCACCGTCACAAAGGTTTTTCATGGCCCAGGCCCCTGGTATTCGTCCCCTGGACGGTTTGCGTGTGTTGGACTTCACCCGCGTGCTGGCCGGGCCCATGGCCACCGTGCTGCTGGCCGATCTGGGCGCCGAGGTGATCAAGGTCGAGCCGCCGCAAGGCGACGACTACCGCGCCATTGGCCCCATGCGCAAGGGCCAAAGCGCGCTGTTCACCGCCATGAACCGCAACAAGAAAAGCCTGGTGCTGGACCTTAAGCTGCCCGCGTCGGTGGCGCTGATCCACGCGCTGGCGCAGCAGGTGGACGTGGTGATGGAAAACTTTCGCCCTGGCGTGGCCGAGCGGCTGGGTATTGGGGCTGAGGCGCTGCGCGCGCTCAACCCGAAACTCGTCTATGTCAGCGTCTCGGGCTTTGGCCAGACCGGCCCCATGGCCGAGCGCCCGGCCTATGACGTGATCATCCAGGCCATGAGCGGCATCATGGAAGCCACCGGCGACCCCGACGGACCGCCCACGCTGGTGGGCGAAGCGATCTCAGACGTGGTGGCCGGCCTGTACGCCTCATGGGCCACGCTGGCCGCGCTCTACCAAACCGCGCGCACCGGCCAAGGCCAGCACGTGGATGTGGCCATGTTTGACACCACGCTGGCGTTTTTGGCCACCTCGGTGTCGCGCTTTGTGTTTACCGGCAAGCCGGCGCGCCGCGTGGGCAACCGCCATCCGCTGTCGGCGCCCTTTGGGGTGTTCAAGGCGCAAGACGGCCACTTTGCGGTGGCAGTGCTCAACCGCAAGCTGTTTATTGCCCTGGCCGGCGCCCTGGGCCGCCCGGCGCTGGGTGCGGACGACAGCCTGGCCACCGACGAGCAGCGCTCGGCGCGCGAGCCTGAGCTGCGCCAGGCCATCGAGGCCTGGGCGGCAACGCAAACCGTGGCCTCGGTGGTGGCGCAGCTTGAAGCCGTGGGCGTGCCCACCGCGCCCATCTGGAACATCGCCCAGGCGCTCGATTCACCCCAAG
>CANFNE010000205.1 GCA_947448105.1 Burkholderiales bacterium | reverse complement strand
TCAAGCATAAATTTGTTATTTTCATTGCCACGCACCAAGAACCCACCCCTGCGGCGAGCAACGGGCGGGATTATGCGTAGCCCAAAAATCACAATTCCCACAAATTTACAGACTTTGCAAAGGTGCAGCACAACAATCTGCGTCCTAGAATGATTTTTTTAAATTTCCACAAGGTTCCAGCCCATGCACGCTCCGTTTGTCATTCGCCGCGACAACCAGGGACTGGCCACCCTGACACTGAACCGCCCCGACAAACTCAACGCGCTGTCGCCTGACAGCTTTGTCGCCCTGCGCGCCCATCTCGACGCCATCGCCGCCGATGACACCGTTGGCTGCGTGCTGCTGCAAGGCGCCGGGCGCTCGTTTTGCGCGGGCCACGATCTGTCGACCATCAGCGCCGACATGGATGAGGCCTTTGCCGCCGAGACCATTGACGCGCTGGCGCGCCTGCCCCAACCCACCCTTGCCCGCATCCATGGCCACTGTTTTACCGGTGGCCTGGAACTCGCCTTAGGCTGCGACATCTTGATGGCCAGCGAATCGGCCAAGCTAGGCGACACCCACGGCCAGTGGGGTTTGGTGCCCGTATGGGGTATGTCGGTGCGTCTGCCCCAGCGCGTGGGGCGCGCCCGGGCCAAAGAACTCATGTTCACCAGCCGACGCATCACCGGGCGGCAGGCGCTGGACATCGGCCTGGTAGACCACTGCGTGCCTGAGGCCGAACTCGACGCAGCCATTTCCGCTCTGGTGGCCGAGATATTGGCCAACTCCGCAGGCACCAACCGCATCGTCAAGGCGCTGGTGGCTGCCGCCGACGAACGCACGCACGAAGAGGCGCTGAAGTTTGAGCGGGAATTGCCCTTCGGCCTGCCCGCCGATATGGCCCAGCGCATGGGGCGGGCTCTGTAAGGCGCTTGCGCCAGCAAGCGCGGGCTAAGCGACGCACCTTCGCAGCGCTGCGAAGTGCATGCCTACGCGCAATCACCCAAAGTGGGCTGCTGCTGCCATCGCGCCAAATCGCCCGGCAATCGCCTGGAACTGCGCCACCGTGTCGGCAATGATTTTCTCCACGGAGTCCACGCTGTGGATCAGCCCCGCCGACTCACCGGCAAGCGCCGGTGCGGCGTTCATGTCACCGCCAAAGTAGACGCCCTGGATGCCGTTGAAGCTGTCAGGGCCCATGAGGCCGGTCTCGTGGATCGTCTGGGTAAATTCGGTCTTCAGGGCGCGGATGCAGGGGCTGGACTTGGTGTTGAGCATCCAGGTGCCGGTGACCTGCGCATCCACAATGGCCTGCTTGTAATTGGCGTGCACCGGGCTCTCGCTGCTTGCCACAAAGCGGGTGCCCATCTGGATGGCTTCGGCGCCCAGCGCAAAGGCAGCGGCCATGCCGCGCCCGTCCACGATGCCGCCTGCCGCAATCAAGGGCACGTCTACGCGTTCGCGGATGGCTTGAAGCAACACCAGGGTGCTGACCTCTTCCGGGTTTTTGAAGCCGCCGCCCTCACCGCCTTCCACCACCAGGCCGTCCACGCCTGCGTCCACGCATTTGAGCGCGGTGTCCAAGGTGGGCACGGCGTGGTAGACCACGATGCCTGCAGCTTTGAGGGGTGCGATGAACTTGGCCGGGCTGCCCGCCGAGGTGGTGACAAAGCGGATACCCGATTCGCAGACAAAGCGCAGCATGGCGTCGTCTTTCAGGAAGCGGATAGGCAGGTTCACGCCAAAAGGCAGACCGCTGGCGACCATGGTGCGGATCTCGCGCTGGCAGTTTTCGGTTTCGCCCGACGAGGTTTCAATGATCCCTAAGCCCCCGGCCCTTGAGACGGCGCTGGCCAGGGTGCTGCGGGCGATCCAGCCCATGGGCGCCTGAACGATAGGAAAGCGGGCGCCGGTATGGGCAAGCACTCGGTTCATGGGGGGTGTCTTTCAAAAAAAAGGGTGCCAAAGGCACCCCGTTGGAAAAAAAAGCTCAGACCCGGACGTCGACCTGGCTGCCTTTGTCTTTTTGCGGGGCCGCGTCGCGCCGGCGCTCGGTGGCCGCCACATGGCTGTTGGCGCTGGGACGTTCCACCGCCTTGGGCCGGTTTTGCTGGTGCAGCTCCAGCACGCGCTGGGTGTCCACACGCTGCGCCTTGGGCGCCGGTGGCGTGTAGCTCGCGCCTCTGACTGCAGAAATACCCATGGCTGTCTCCCGTTGATGGGCTTTGAGTGTAATCACTCGCACCCACCCTGCGGCGCGCGAGGTCCCATGGCGCGCAAGCAGGTGTAAAGGCGGCGACAATAGGCCCCTATGACGGACCATTACAGCGCGCTTGGCGTACCCAGCAGTGCCAGCATCGCCGACATCAAGACAGCTTTTCGGCGGCTGGCAGCCAACTACCACCCGGACCGCAATGCCAGCCCCGAGGCACCAGCGCGCTTTCGGGCGGTGCAAACGGCCTATGAAGTGCTGTCCGACGAGGACAAGCGCCAGGCCTATGACGACAACCGCCGGCGCAATCTGCTCGACGACCCGCTGCAAACCGCACGCGACATTTGGGGCAACTACCTGTCCCGCATCCTTTAAGAACTGAGACCATGCGAACCTCTTCCTTTTTTGGCCAGCTGCGCTCGGCCTACGCGTCTGAAATTGACGACATGACCTTCGACTCCGAGGGGAAAAACGTGCTGCGCCAGCGCCTGGCCGCGCGCCGCAAAGAGCTGCCCTTCCTGCGCCAGATGATGGAACTCAGCCCCGAAATGGTGTCGGTCGTGTTCCACCAGGGATTTCGTTTTAAGAACCCGGCGCTTATTGAGCATGTGCTCAGCCTCGAGTCCGACGAATTTCCTGCCTGGGACACGCTGAGCGACGCCATCGTGCTCGAACCCTGGGCCCAACAGCTGGCCGACGAGTTGTGCAAAGAGCCCATGGGCGAATGGCTGCTGACGGTTGCCGCCGGCCTGGAATACCTGTTTGCGAAGCCCGAGCGCGCCAGTGCCAAGGACCATGGCGACGAGGACGATGAAGACGGCGAGAAAGACGCCGACAGCAGCATGGACGGTGAAGATGAAGAAGAAAAAGATGCCCGCGCCCGCGAAGAAGCCGGCCAGGACTGGATGGTCGAACAAGGCTTTGACCGCAAAGACTGACGCCTGACCCGCCACCTATTCGCCGCCCGCCCACCCCAAGGAACACCGCATGAACCACCTCGCCCTGATTGCCAAAACCCAAAGCCTGATTGCCGCTGGCGACATCGTGGGCGCCGAATCCGCATTGGTAGAACTGGCCGACGCCGAGGGTGACGGCGCCCTGCTGGTGGTGCTCGAACAATTGCCAGCCAAAGACATCTTGGCGGTCATGCGCGAATATGACGACTCCAAAGAATCTGTCATCAATCTGCTGGTCAGCCCCGCGCAGTTTGCCCGCGCCGTGGTCATTGAGAAGCAATACAAAGACCTGAGCCGCACGCATTTGCGCGGTATGGTCAACTCGGTGATCTTTCGCGCTGACGGCGACCCGGTGGCCTTTTTGACGGCCATTGGCGATTTAGAGGGCGGCAGCGAAGCGCTGGCCGACTACTTTGCCGAGCGCTGGAGCCGCGTGGAGGCCTTTGCCCGCACCGGCCACTTTGACACGGTCGAAGACGACGGCGACATGGTGTCCGAGGCCGACCTGTACGCCAACGCCTACGCCAAAGCGCGCCTGGAAGAAGACGAGGTGGCCGACCAGGACTGGATGCAAATGGCCTATATCTTGCGCTACCAGTTGCCCGACCTGTTTATCGAAATGCTGCTGGTGCTGCGCGCCAAAGCCCGCGCCCACGACCTGGGCCTGGGCGAAGAAGAAGAGTTGGAGGCCGACGACGGCAAGGTTGAAACCGGCGACACCGACCGCGGCAAAGCCACCCCCGCCGCCCGCGACGGCCTGGACGCCGACGAAGAATCGGCCATTTAAGGCCCCACCGCGCAGCCCCATGAAAGACGAAACCCCGTCCGCAACGAGCGGCATGGCGCTCTTTGACGAGCGCCCGTTCTTTGAAAAAGCACTGGCCCACGGCCTGCAACACGGCCTCATTGATGCCGACAAACTGGCCTCCATCCGCGCCGATGCGCCTAAGGGCATGGTGCAAATTGCGCGCTACTTTGGCAGCGAGTTTTTGCGCCCCGAACTCGAAAAAGCCAAAGACCGCCTCGTCAATCTCATCAGCCTGAACCTGCAACACAGCAGCGGCGGCGACTTGCAGGCGGCGGCCCAAGCCCTGCGTGAGCATTCGCTGCTGTCGCGCTCCAAAGGCGGATCGGATTTGCTCAAGGCGCTGATCGTGATGCCGCAAAACACCCACTTTGGTATGGCGGACGCGCGCAGCTTCTCGGACGACCAGATTCCGGTGCTGGAACGCTGGACGCTCAAAAGCTACGCCGAATACCAGGCCGAATACGCCAAGCGCAAACACGTCGCCGACGTGGTGGACGCCGCCATCTGGTGCGCCGCGCAATACGACTTGGACATTGACGCCCTGCAAGAAGAAGGCAAAGACGCCGAGGCCGTGGTGCGCACCGCGCTGTTGCTGGGCCTGAGCAAGCGCACCGAAATGCCGGACTGTCCCGCCTTTCACCAACTCATCGCCGCGCTGCGCAAAAAATACGGTGCAAACGGCCAGTTGCCGCCGTTGGCCCTGCCCAAAGGTCTGCCTGCGTCCTGGCAACCTGCGGTGGAAGCCCTGCGCCAATCGGTGCTGGCCGACTGGCCGCGCATCATGGACGCTGCCGCGACGCCCAAAAAATTATTC